>CACBMY010000003.1 GCA_902540545.1 uncultured Pelagibacteraceae bacterium | reverse complement strand
CCAAGTTCATTCATATGTAGTGGATCTTCATCGTAAAACTTATCATAACCAGCATTTATCATGGGTGTTGTAATATCAACATAATCCCACATTTTTAAATTGGTTAAGTGTTTTTTTATCTTTGAATTCGCATCTAAAATTGTTGTCATAAGATCCCTTCTAAAAGGACTAGGTTTAATAGATATAAAAAAACATTTCGCATTTGGTAGTTTTTCTTCAACTTGATTAGAAAATAATAAAAATTCTTTTAACAATTCATCGCTATCCATTCCATAACCAATGTCATTATCTCCGGCATAAAAGAAAAGATTAGATGGGTTTAAAGGAGCAACCAATCTATCAAAATATCTTCTACAAGAGACTAAGGTTGAGCCACCAAAACCTAAATTATAAAGATTATTTATTGATAAATCATTTTTGGCATTATCCCACATTTTAAAAGTTGAACTACCATACAAAGCAACACTGTTATTTGTTTTTGTCTGTTGAAAAGAATTATGTTCCAATTCTCTAACATCTAATTCAAACTCTTCTTCAACTGGACTCACTAAATTTACATTAGTTTTCAAATTCTGTATTTTATCTATGTTGTCTTGAACATTTTTAGCTAAATCAATAGCTTCTTCTACATAAGATCTAAATTTGGTTCTATAATTATCTAAGAAGCTTTTCATTTCCTCTTGATTTTCTGAATCTTTGACATGATCACTTATAGTTATTGGCTCCTTAATAACTGCTGAATATATTGTTTTAGAAACTGGATAATCAAAATTAGCAAGGGCAATTGGAATAAGTTTTGGTTTTGGGCTAAGTTTAAATGCAAGGTTAAATGCTCCAGCTTTAAATGGTCCTGGAGATGTTATTGTTTTATTATCTTCTGTTTCTGATGTTCCTTCGGGGGCAATTACAATCGGTTGTTTTTGATTAAATACCTTTTGAGCTTCGTCAAAGAGCTTTTGTTTTCTTAATTTCTTTTCCTCTTCACTTTCATCCAACTTATCAGATTCTGGCGTATGAACAAAAATGTAATCTAAATTTTCATAGTAATTATATCTCCAAAATTCTGTATTCCGACTTGTTCTAACGATACGTTGACCTCCATCATTATATTTTGGATATAAAATTTTTGAACTTATGAAATGACTATCTATTGAAAAAGAATGTCCATTTGCAAGCTGATTGTCATCTATAGCTGCTAAGTGATTGTAAAAAAAAATATTTGTTGGTTCATCTGGTAAATTTTCCCAACCCTTTATTACATATTTAACATTATCAAAAGCTTTGGTGAAATTTGAATTGGTTAACTCTCTTAATTTTTTTTTATCTGAATTACTAGAAGAATTTGAAACTCTATTATAAATAATATTTAATTGGTTGTGGAAACGAGACTCTCTTTCTAAATTATTTAAGGTATCTTTTATTAAACTAGATAATGATTTTTCTATCTCATTTCCTTTAATAAGTAGTTCGTAAACAACATCAAATGCCATTGCATAAGTATGAGTACTCTTCAATAAATGTGGAATACTATATAACTTAGAACTAGCAGGTATTCTTGCGGTATTATCTTTCAATAATAAATTAACAAATTCTAATTCGTTTTCTGCTGAATATTTTGTTAGACCAGTTGCACTTTGTTGGAAACGTCCTAACTGCCACAATTGTCTTTTGAAAATCTTTATTGATAATTCAGGGTCAGAAATAATCAGATTTTCAAGGGCTTCGTTAGAAATATGTAAAACTTTCGTATCCCTAGTAGATTTAATTGTATATGGATTAAAAAAATCTCCTTTTCCAGAAGATAAAGTTAGAGCAATACCAGCTCTAGTTAGAGTTCTAAAATTTCTTCTTATTTTTCCATTAATAAAGTTGTGGAATAAGCCATCAACTTTACCACTTAATAATATCTTTAAACCTTTAGAAACATCTCCCTCTTTAACTATATATTGATTTGATGAATACATCTTAATATTACCTAATTTAATAAACTTTTCTAAGTCATCATCAGTAAGTGTTGAAAAAAAAGTAGCAGATTTAATTCTATGTATATTTGTAATACTTTTTTCTGATGGGATGCCTGGAGAAATTTGTATTTCATCATCTTTATACAAAGTGTTTAAATTTCTTGAAGAGACAAGCAGTTGGAAAGAAAAAAACGAAATGGCTGAGTATAATGTTGATATAAGTTTATTATTTTTTTGTTGTAAATCTCTTAAATTATCTAGTTTTATCGAGATATATTCTGTTCCACCTTCAATAAATATTTCACCCATAAATCTATTGGGTTGATTAAGTCCAGATATACCTAATGGTGTTGCAGGCTTTGTTATTTTTGCAAAGGTTATGGATTTTGTTTCAAAATACTTGGTAAATGTAGCTTTGCCTTTAATTAAAAAATAAATGTTTTCTGAAATTTGATGCTGCTTTGCTAAAACCTTATCACTTTCAGCTATTATATGTTTTGATATTCCATCTATTAAATCAAAAGATTCTTCTAGATTGCCTAAATCAAAGCCATTTTGCTCAAATAATTCAGATAATTTCATAAGGTAAGTGAATAGATATACTTAATTTGAATTTATTGATTAAGAATAAATGCATATCTGGGTTGAAAAGTTATCAATAGTTTACCTAATTTTTTTTAGTATTAAGATGATGTGAGACGTAAATTAAAAAAAAACAAATCAATAAATAAATCTAAAGCGCTTGCAAAAAAGCCAAAAGTAATACACCCGAACTTTTTTTATTTTTATAATGAAAATGGAAAATTAGTTGGAATACCTTACGGTAATTAAATTTTATCTTCTTTGAGATAAACTTGCGTGTTTACTTAATACTTCAGCTGAAATAATTTTTGCTTCTGTTGTTTTCTTAACTTTCCAGATTTTTTCTTTTGCAATTTTTGTTGATATTTTATTATCAACTATTGGTGAAGGATAATCTTTACCTATTTCTAAATTTATTCCCTTTTGTTCAATGAATGTTAATTTCCACGGTTCATGAACTAATTTTCCAGGAACATTTTTTAATTCTGGAACCCATTTTTTTATAAAATCTCCTGCAGGATCTTGATCAATTGATTGTTTAATTGGATTGTAAATTCTTATTGAGTTTATTCCTGTGGTTCCTGATTGCATTTGAAACTGTGAATAATGAATACCTGGCTCATAATCTGTAAATAATTTTGCTAAATGTTTTGATGTTTTTTTCCAATCAAGCCATAATTGATAAGACGCAAATGAAACTAACATTGCTCTCATTCTAAAATTAATCCATCCATTAGTTCTGAGGTATCTCATACAAGCATCAACAAACGGATAACCAGTAGTTCCATTTTTCCATGCTAAATGATAATCTTCATTAAATTCATTTTCTCTTATTCCATTATAAGCGCTATTCATATTTCTAAATTCAATTTCTGGTTCATCATATAACTTTTGAATAAAATGACAGTGCCAGGCTAATCGACTTTTAAAAGCAATTAATGATTTCTTTTTTGAAAAAGATAAATTAGATTTTAACTTATTGTTAGTTTTTTTAAAAATTTCTTTAATAGAAATATTTCCAAATGCAATATGAGGGCTTAATCTAGAGCAAGAAGTTTCTCCTGTTATCGGCGAAGACATTTCTTTTTGGTAATTTTCTGATCTATCATTAAGAAAAGAATCTAAAAGTTGAAGAGCTTTTTGTCTTCCTCCAATCTGAATTTTTCCATTTTCTAAATTGTTTGTTTCTACTTTCGATAAATCCTCTACATAATTATCTGAAATAAAATCGCAATTTAAATTTGAATTAGCGCTTTCACTATCTATAAATTTATTCCAATTATATGACCATTTATTTCTAATTCTATGATTTAGTTGAACACCAAATTGATTTGATATTTTCCAATTAATATTTTTTTCTTTAAATAGAAAACTAACTTCTTTATCTAAGTTAGTTATATACATGTTCTTGAATATTATATTTGAATAAACCTCATTTATTTTAAATTTATCAGTTAAATGACTTAAAATTTTTAATGTATCTCCATAATATATATTGAGTTTAGCATTATATTTTTCACTGAGTGTTTTTGACAAATCTTCTAGTGATGATTTTAAAAAATCTAAATGGAATGAGCTTGATGTAGGTAATTTGTGGTATTCTTTATCAAATATGTAAATTGGTAAAATCTTTCCTGATTTTGCCGCTTCATTAAATGCATCATTATTAGATACACGTAGATCGTTCCTGAACCATACGATTTTGTTCATTTTAAATAATTAAAGACTGATTTTGAAAGTTCTTGAAGTTTTATCGTCTGAGACTTTTAAAATTTTAAATTTAGAAGTTTTTTCAAGTTTTTGCCCTTTGTTTGTAACAAAAGATTTCATTTTCTTAACTTCACCTTCAGGCATTTTTCTTGTGTATTTCAAAGTATGTTTTTTTGATCCAATAACAAATATTGTTTTCATGAGATTTTAATTACAAATATATTTATTGTCTGTCTCTGTGACATAAGTTTCATTTAAGAGTTTGGGAATATTTTGATTATTTTGATATCGAGAATTTACTAAAGAGACAGGTTGTATTCAAATAATATATTTATAAAAAATAGAAATAAATTTGTTGAATACAACCTACCAAAAACTTATTTTTATAAGTGAAGGAGGTGCAAATGCTTAGAATAACGCCACCTGACACTTAGCTGGTGAGATATCACATATTAAAAATAACACAAACTAAATCCATTTGATGGATTTGGCCAAAATGGCATAAAAATGGGGAGCTCTTTTGGTAATAACCAATTGAGCTGACCCCATTTAATAATTTTTAGACATAAAATCTTTAATTCTCTTAGCACCTTCTATTATATCTTTTGTGCTTCTGGCATATGAGAATCGGATAGTAGAATTTCCTCTTTTTTGATCAAAATCAATTCCTGGTGTTATAGCAACATTTGCTTCATCTAAAACTTTTTTACAAAAAGCTAAGCTATCATTTGAATATTCAGATATATCAACATAAATGTAAAAAGCTCCATCAGGTGGTGAAAACTTTTTTAATCCTGCTTTCGGTAATTCTTCTAAAAGTATCTCTCTATTTTTTTTATATACCTTAACATTCGATTGTAACTCTTCATTTGCATCTAAAGAAGCAAGAGCTGTAACTTGACTTGCGTGTGGAGGACAAACAAACAAATTTTGTGAAAGTCTTTCTACTTGTCTGACATGATCATCTGGTACAACCATCCAACCTATTCGCCAACCAGTCATTGAAAAGTATTTTGAAAAAGAATTAATTACATAACAATTATCTGTAATCTCCAAAGCTGAAGTTGGATTATTTTCATATTGAATTCCGTGATAAATTTCATCACTAATAAAGCTTACATTATTCTCATTTGCTGTATTAATTAAATTCTCTAAAGCTTGTTTATCCAACATTGATCCAGTTGGATTTGCAGGTGATGCAACAAGAATTCCATTTAAATTATTATTTGTAATATCATCTGGCACTGGTTGAAATCTATTTTGAAGTTTGGTTTGAATATCTACAGTTTCCAAACTTAGTGATTTTAGTATTTGTCTATAACTAGGATAACTTGGAGAACCAATTCCGACTCTGTCTCCACTATCAAATAATGCTGAAAAAGATAATATAAAAGCTCCAGAGGAACCTGTTGTAACTACTATTCTGTTTGGATTTAAATCTAAATTGTACCAATCTCCATATAACTTTGATATTTTCTCTCTTAGTGCTGGTAGACCAAGTGATACTGTGTAGCCTAGATTGTTTTTGTTTATCTCATTTGTAATATAATCTTTTGCAATCTTAGGTGCCGGTGTTCCTGGCTGCCCTACCTCCATATGAATTATATCTTTACCTTTTTCTTCGGCAATTCTAGCTGACTCCATTACATCCATTACAATAAATGGATCAACATCTGATCTTTTAGATTTTTTCATCATTTTATTTGATCTTCACAAAATTTTTTAACTTCATCAGCTGAGAGTCTTTCACTTTCGGGTTTTTTCGAATCTAATTCAGCTTTTCCAATAATACACGCTTTAATAGTTTTACTTTTATTAAAACCTGAATAATACTGAGTTGATATATACAATGCTATAACTCCAAGTATTATAATTATTGAAACTTTTAAATTATTACTCATTTATGAATTATTTCATCCTCAACAGTGTTAGACAAAACTCCAATATTTGAGATTTCAACTTCAACATTGTCTCCAGGTTTCATATATACAGGTGGATTTCTTTTTGATCCTACTCCACCGGGAGTTCCTGTTACTAAAACATCTCCTGCTCGCCAAGACATAGCTTTAGATACGTAAGAAATTAAAATTGGCAAATCGAAAATTAATTGACTTAATTTAGCATTTTGCATCACTTCACCATTAAGCCTCGTCTCTATTGTTAAACTTTTATAATCTGGAATATCTTCTGCTAAAACCATATGAGGACCAAAACTTCCTGTATTTTCAAAATTTTTTCCCATACCGAATTGTCTAGTATGTCTTTGCCACTCTCTAATTGTTGCCTCGTTATAACATGAAAAACCAACAATGTGTTTTAAAGCATTCTCTGGTTTGATATGTTTGCCACCTTCATCCATAATAACTGCCATTTCACCTTCAAAGTCTAAACTTTTGGATACAGATGGTCTTTGGATTGCCTGCATATGAGCTGTTTGACTCTCTGGAAATCTGTGAAATATAACTGGGTTTTCTTCAACAGTACGATTGGTTTCTTTTGCATGTTCAATGTAATTCAAACCTACGCATATAATTTTACCTGGATTAGGAATCAGGGGTAAGTATTCAATTTCCTCAGTTTTTATGGAACCGGGATTGCTTACTACATATTCTTTTGCTTCTTTGATTTTTTTAATCTTTATTAATTCTTTTAAATTTGAAGCTCCACCTATCTTTCCAGTTAGATCGGTGATGAGATTATTTTCAATTATTCCAAACTTTTCAACATTATCGTGTTTGTAAGAGACAAATTTCATATCTATTATGAAATTTTATTAATATCAACTAACTAGAGACTTTTGAGGTCTCATATCACTCTTGCTTATACCAGCTACTTTAACTGGTTTTTTCATAGCATCTCTTCTGAATGGCTCACCTAATTCTTGATTTAGAATTATTTCTATAAATGTAGTAATGCCCTTTTTCTGATCTTCACATGATTGTTTAATAGCTTTAGTGGTTTCTTCCATTGTATTTGCAATAACACCTTTTAAACCACATGCATTAGCAACTTTTGCATAACTTAACTCTGGATCTAACTCTGTTCCAACAAAATTATCATCAAACCACAATATTGAATTTCTTTTTTCAGCGCCCCATTGATAATTTCTAAAAATTACCATTGTTATTGCTGGCCACTCTTCTCTTGCACACGAACTCATTTCATTCATGCTTATTCCAAATGCTCCGTCACCAGCAAAACCTATAACTGGAGTATCTGGGCATCCAATTTTTGCTCCAAGAATAGATGGAAATCCATATCCACATGGTCCAAATAAACCTGGTGCCAAATATTTTCTTGGTTTCTCAAATGTTGGGTACGCATTACCTATTGCACAATTATTTCCAATATCGCTTGAAATTATAACATCTTCTGGCATTCCAGCTTGAATAGCTCTCCATGCTTGTCTTGGGGACATTCTATCTTTATCTCTTTCTCTTGCTTCTTTGTTCCAAACAGTTCCTGGATCATCATCCTCATGATCTAAACTTGTGAGAGTTTGCAACCATGCAGATTTTGTTTGATGAATTAGATTTTTTCTATCTTCTCTACCATTATCTCCAGCATTTGATGAAAGTTTTTTTAATATCTGTTGAGCTACCATTTTAGCATCACCACAAATACCAACTGTAACTTTCTTAGTTAACCCAATACGATCGGGGTTCATATCTACTTGAATAATTGTTGCATCTTTAGGCCAGTAATCAATTCCATATCCTGGTAATGTTGAAAATGGATTTAATCTTGTTCCTAATGCCAAAACTACATCAGCTTTTGAAATTAACTCCATTGCAGCTTTAGATCCGTTGTAACCTAATGGACCAACAGCTAATGGATGACTTCCTGGAAAGCTATCGTTATGTTGATATCCATTGCATACAGGTGCATCAAGCTTTTCTGCTAATTTTTTACAATCATCAATGGCATCACCTATAACAACTCCTGCTCCAGATAAAATTACTGGGAATTTTGCTTCTGATAATAATTTCGCAGCTCTATCAACAGCATCTTTTCCTCCACCTTGTCTTTCAAATCTTACTATTGGAGGCAATTCTATATCTATAACTTGTGTCCAAAAATCTCTTGGTACATTTATTTGTGCAGGCGCTGAACCTCTAAATGCTTTTTCTATTACTCTGTTTAAAACTTCTGCCATTCTTGATGGATCTCTAACTTCTTCTTGATAACACACCATGTCTTTAAATAAATTCATTTGCTCTACTTCTTGAAAACCACCTTGACCCATAGTTTTGTTTGCAGCTTGAGGTGTAACTAATAATAGTGGAGTATGATTCCAATAAGCAGTTTTAATTGGTGTAACAAGTCCTGTAATACCTGGACCATTTTGAGCAATCACCATTGACATTTTTCCAGTTGCTCTCGTGTAACCATCAGCAATCAATCCTCCATTTGTTTCATGAGCAACATCCCAAAAAGTTATTCCTGCTTCTGGGAAAAGATCAGAAATAGGCATGAATGCAGAACCAATAATACCAAACGAATGTTCGATACCATGCATTTGTAAAACTTTTACAAAAGCTTCTTCGGTTGTCATTTTAGCCATATCAAATCCTTCTTAATTCTATTTTTTAATTGTCAAAGTGCCCAATTCATATATAAATTGGGTCGAATTTCAAACAAAGAAATCGTCACAATGGCCGGCACAGATATTATAATCCACGATGAAAAAGACAATGTAGGTGTTGTAGTTATTGAAAAAATTACTCCAAAACAAGACTGTGATTGCTGGATTATGGAAAATGATAAATCAGTAAAAATTCAATCGATGGATGAAATACCTTTGGGTCATAAAATTGCTATGACTGATCTTAACGAGGGAGATACAATATTAAAGTACGGGCATGATATTGGCAAAGTCGTAAAATCAATTAAAAAAGGTGAGCATGTGCATGTTCACAACGTAAAAACTAAAAAGTGGTAAAATGGAAATTCCAAAAACATTTTTAGGATATAAAAGAGAAGATGGAAGAACAGGAACAAGAAATCATGTAATAATTCTACCTGTTGATGATATTTCAAATGCTTGTGCTGAAGCTGTAGCTAATAATATTAAAGGTACGATTGCACTTCCACACTCTTATGGAAGATTACAATTTGGAGCAGACTTAGAGCTTCATTTTAGAACAATGATTGGAACAGGAAAAAATCCAAATGTTGCAGCAGTTATAGTAATAGGTATTGAGCCTAAATGGACAAAAAGAATTGTTGATGCAATTGCAACGACTGGAAAACCAGTTGAAGGATTTAGTATAGAAGGTGTAGGAGATATAGACACTATAGCAAGAGTTTCAAAGAAAGCTCAAGAATTTTCAATTTGGGCATCTGAGAAACAAAGAGAAGAGCGTCCTATAAGTGATTTATGGATATCAGTTAAATGTGGAGAGTCTGATACAACATCAGGATTAGCATCAAATCCGACAGTTGGAAATTTAATGGATAAATTAGAGCCCTTGGGTGTTCATTTATGTTTTGGTGAAACATCTGAGCTAACGGGAGCTGAAACTGTGTGTGAAAAAAGAGGAAAAACTCCTGAGGCTCAAGAGAAGTTTAGAAAAACTTGGAGTTCGTATAATGATTTTATCTTAAAAGAAGCAACTGACGATCTTTCTGAAAGTCAACCAACAGCTGGAAATATAGCAGGTGGACTTACTACAATCGAAGAAAAAGCATTTGGAAACTTTCAAAAAATTGGGGGATGCAAATTTATTGATGTACTAGAACCAGCAGAAGAACCAACTAAAGGTCCAGGCTTATACTTTATGGATACCTCATCAGCTGCTGCTGAATGTGTTACTTTACAAGCTGCAGGAGGATTCAATCTTCACCTATTTCCAACCGGACAAGGAAATATAATTGGAAACCCAATTGAGCCAGTAGTAAAACTAACTGCTAATCCTTTAACTGCTAGAACTATGAGTGAGCATATTGATGTTGATGTTTCTAAAATCTTATCAAGAGAAATGAATTTAGATGAAGCTGGTGATGAATTAATTAAAGCTACAATAAGAGTTGCAAACGGAAGATTAACTTGTGCTGAAGCATTAGGTCATAGAGAATTTGTGATGACTAAATTATACAGAAGTGCTTAAGCTTTAAGCTTAGCTTCTCTTGCTTTGTTCCACTTAGAAATATAATTTCTTAAAATTGCAGCTCCAATTCCAAGAACTACTGCTAATACAACTGATGTAAGTCCATAAAAAACTGGAAGGTCTTTCGAATAATCTAAAATAAACTGTGCAATGTTACCAAGGTTTTTAGTTCCATTTGCTACTGTTTCAACAATTACGTCTTCTTTAATAAAAGTGTCATAAGCAATTGCAATTCCAACTAATAATAAAAGTACTGCTAAGATTGTTTTAAATTCTGAGCTATCAACTTTTTCACCAATTTTTTGACCAAACTGAACGCCAATAATTGAGCCAAGTATAAGTACAAAAACTAAAACAAGATCAATTGTGCCGTAATTAAAAGCATGAAGAACTGTTACGATTGCACTTACAAATATTGTAACAAACAAAGATGTGCCAGGAATTAGTTTGGTTGGCATTCCAATAATATAAATCATTGCAGGAACTAAAATAAATGCTCCGCCCACTCCCATAATTGCTGCAATATATCCAACAATTAAACCAATAATAATTGGAGTAAATGCACTTTCATAAACTTTTGATTTTTTAAAACGCATTCTAAAAGGTAGTCCATGTATCCAATAATGAGTATGTAATTTTTTTCTAACAATAATTTTTTTTCTAGCTTTGTCTATTTCAGATACTCCTTGAATAAGCATTAAAGTTCCAAGTATAGCTAAAATATACATGTAAGCTAAAGAGATAACGATGTTTATTTTTCCAATATCCTGAAAATAAGAAAAAGTTAAGATCCCTAGTAAGGTTCCAATAGTTCCTCCGATCACAATCATCAATCCCATTTTATAATCTAATGTGCCTTTTAAATAATGAGTAGTTGAACCAGAAACCGATGTGCCTAAAATATTACTTGCTTCATTTGGTACTGCATAAGCAGGTGGAATACCTAAAAATATTAAAAATGGTGTCATTAGAAATCCTCCACCTACCCCAAACAATCCTGAAAGAATACCAACTGCTAGACTTAAACCAAATATAAAGAGTATGTTAATTTCGACTTGAGCTATTGGAAGAAAATATTCCATATAATCTAAGTATTCCTCTCATTATCCAAAGTCAATGATTATAAGAATAAATTAAATAAAATTTTGAAATGTTCCTAGGATTATTATTGCCCAAGTAAAAAATATAAAAAGATATAGAAAAGATTTAATTATTTTTGAAAGCTGATTTGAAATTAATAAAGGGATTTTCTTAATATTTTGATTAAAAGCTTGAAGCATACCCGCGAAATACCACAAGTTTTATTAAATGCAAATAATATTTAATTAAATTTAAAAAATAGTTGCCCCGAAGACTTTGACCTCATCTCCCTCTTCTCCAAGGACAAGTCGGCCTAAAAAGTCTCCTGGAATTTCTGTACTGTTTTGTTTATAGATAACAGTTACGTACAAGCCTCTTCTTAGACAGCCTATAGCTTTACACCCTTCTTTAAGGCTTGAGATCAGTTTATTGCTTGCCCATTGCTTGCCAAGCTCTACTTCATTAGCCCCATAGAGCATTTGTGAAGATAAATCCCTAGTAAAACCACCATAGTCTTTCATGTTGGAACATCTAACCATGTTATCCCAGATAGGATCAGCAATTTTAATGATTTCTTCGTCTGATTTATCGACAATACTCATCTAAAATGGTTAGGAAGCTTGCTTCTTCTCTTTATCATCAACTATATGATAAACAGGCTTTTTCTCCATTTCAAATTTTCCAGTTTCAGGATCTCTTCTAGAAACAGTTAAACAATGCCAGTTTTCATCATCAAGTTTCATATGATCGCCTCTATAATAATAGCCTGGCCAACGCGTTTCTTCTCTAAATAAAGTATGATGAGCAACACATTCTGATGTCACGGCTCTATGCTTAAGTTCCCATGCTCTCATCAATTGGTGATAATCTTCAGCTCCGACATGATCTAAGTCTTCTTGAAGTAATTGTAGCTGTTCTAAGCCTTTTTTAAGTAGATTATCGTTTGTCATATAATTATTTGTTAATCCACCACAATATTCATCCATAATTTTTTGTAGTCTTTGTAGTCCTTGTATAGGTAAAATATAGCTTGGAGAAACAGTTCCTCCAGTAATCTCATTTCTTCCCACCGTATAGTTCTCAATTGGCTTGAATATTTCTTCTTTAAGTTTTTCTAATTGTGCATCAGAAACTTCGATATCATCAGCTTTTTTATCTTGAATATATTTAACAGCCGCTTTAGACGCTAACCTTCCTTCTGTGAATGAACCAGATGAAAACTTATGAGCACTTCCACCAACTGCATCTCCTGCTCCAAATAATCCATCGATAGTCATCATTCTATTGTATCCCCAGAAATATTCATCAGGTGCTATATCTTCTGGTCCACTAACCCATGCTCCTGAACATGTAGCATGAGATCCCATTACATATGGCTCCGAAGTTGTTAATTCAGGATTTGTGTATTTTGGATCAATATTTTGAGAAGCCCATACAACCGCTTGTCCAACTGTCATTCCTAAGAAGTTTTCCCATCCAACTGTTTCTAAGTGTGGGTCTTGGAATGCTTCTTTTGTAACCATGTGAATTGGTCCACCACCTGCAGCTGTTTCTTGAATAAAAGCATGATTTCTTAAACAAGTTGGGGTTGGATGATGGTCTATATATTCACCTACTAATTCTTTAGTAGCTTCATACCATTTCTTCTCATAATTTTCGCCATTAGCATTTTGAGTATATGTTTTTAAATGAAGGAAATATGCTCCAACTGGACCATAACCATCTTTAAATCTACAAAGCACAATTCTATTTTCCATTTGAGTCATTTTTGCCCCTGCTTGAATAGGTAATGCATAAGCAGATCCATTACTCCAAGGTGCGTACCATGTTCTACCCATACCTTCGCCAACTGCTCTTGGTTTAAATATGTGCGATGCTCCTCCAGCAGAAACAACTACTGTTCTAGATTTAAATACATGAAAATTTCCAGTTCTAACATTAAATCCAACTGCACCAGCTATTCGGTTTGGATTTTTTTCATCTTTTAAAAGATGAGTAATCATTATTCTGTTATAAATTTTATCGGCAGATTTTTTTGCGGCCTCAGCTACAATTGGTTTGTAACTTTCACCGTGTATCATAATTTGCCATTTACCTTCTCTTTGATATCTTCCAGTTTCTTTATTTTTCATCATTGGAAGACCCCATTCATCAAACATGTGAACAGTTGAGTCTACATGACGTGCCATGTCATAACCTAAATCTTCTCTAACAAGGCCCATCAAATCATTTCTTGCGTACCTTACATGATCCTCTGGCATATTCTCACCCCACTGCATTCCCATATAACAGTTAATAGCGTAAAGACCTTGTGCAACAGCACCACTTCTATCTATGTTTGCTTTTTCAACACAGATTATTTTTAAATCTCTTCCCCAGTGTCTTGCCTCAAAGGTAGCGCCTGTTCCAGCCATACCTCCACCAACAACTAGTACATCACATTCTTCAATGATTGTTTTGTGCTTAGCCATTAATAATAAACACCTTGCTTAAATGAATTCTTATCTAAAGTTGGTAAATCTTTTTCAGTATTTAATCCATGTGGCTCATTATATAAAATTTGTGAATTAATCTCTCCTTGATTAGGAGTATCGGCTTCAGCTAATTTTGGTATGAATTTTCCCCAAGGTTTTGTTGTTATTGGTGATACGAAATTTTTCTCTGTACCATTTCTAAATTTAATTCTCCAAGAAATAGTTCCTTTTTCTTCTTCTCTTCTAACTCTAACACTATGACCCATTGGAGCAAAGTCAGCATATCCTCTTACATCAATTGCATGATTAGGACATGCCTTAACGCATGAATAACATTCCCAACAAAAATTTGGTTCTATATTTTTTGCTCTTCTAATAGTTTCGTCTATGTGCATGATATCTGATGGACATATATCTACACAATGACCACAACCATCACATCTCGTCATGTATACAAAAGTTGACATATCTACTTATTACCTTTCTTTAAAATTTTATCAATCATATTAATAGTGCTTTGGTGCCTCACGTTTAATTCCAAGTCCAAATTGTTCTGGTGCATCTGCAGGTGGAGGTAAATTATCTCTAGATCCATCTGCTTCTGCTAAATTTTTTTGTATTGCAGCACCTGGTTTGTAGAACATATGAGCAAATTTAGACCAATATACTCCTCCAAATAAAACTATGTTAGCAACCGCAAACAAAATTAAAAATAAAATACTTAAACCAGTAGATCCTGAATATTGAAAATAAGACCAAGCTAAACCAAACGTAGAAGATAATACTAAAGCTAAAACAAATAAATCTGCTTTTATGATTCTAAAAACCGAGTGAGCTTCAGCAGATACATCTACTCTTAAAAAAAACCAAAACCAATAAGCTCCAAGGCAAGTTAAAATTGCTCCAGCGTGCCAAATAATTGGCCATATAGATGGGGTTACAGCATTAGGGGAAGAATATCCAAATATCATAACACCTGATCCAATCCAAAATAATATTGTTCCATACATTCCTAATACATGTGCAAATCTTCTTTTACCCAAACCTAATTCAGATGTAGTTCCAATATCGTGTACTACTGTTTTAGAAATTATTGCTGTTTTCTCTCCAAGACTTAATTCTCTACTTGCTGCTTTTTTTGCTTTTTTAGCATTATTAAAAAAATATTTTACATTCTTCTTATGGATAATATCCATCAGTGTTCCAATCACCACTAATGCCAACATCAATAAAACAAATGCTTGCAAAGCAATTGAAGGGACTGTTGAAGAAAGGACAGCAAATGGATTTGTTGTGAACATATTATTATCTCCGCTAAATATAATACTAATCTAAGCTCATAATCTATAAAAAATATTAGTTCAACTGACTAATAATCTCATCTGAAGAAAAAAATGTTAATAAAGTTTACTTTTTCCTTACATAATGCTGTTTAGCAGAAATTACAGCTCGAACACCGCCTTGTGGATTTTTAACATCATTTTTTCGTCTTGGAATCAGATGAATGTGACAATGATTAATAGATTGTCCAGCAACCTTGCCTGAATTGGTACCAATATTAAAACCTTTTACAGATTTATCGTTCATTTCAATTTTTTTTTTTAGTTTCTTTATTAATTTATTGCAGGCTAAGATTTCTTTTAAGGTTAGATCAAAATAATTTTTAACACACCGCTTTGGAATTATAAGTGAATGAAATTTTGATACAGGGTAAGTGTCAGTAGTTGCATAAGCTAGTTCGTTTTCAAAAAGATATTCCTTTTTCTTTGTAAAACAGAATATGCAAGGGTTATTAGGATTTCTCATAAATAATTACTCAATTTTTTTTGTTTTAGTATTTTAGTTTGATATTTGCTTATAAAAGTTTCATAGGATTTATATTTTTTTCTATTCCAGTTTTTCTCTTTTATAGATGAAACAGTAGAAACTCCCTTTCCAGATCCGATTAGAAGTATCTCCTCGTATTGATTTAATTTATTTATATTAATATTAGTTTTTTTTATCTTAAATTGTTTTTCAAAAAACTTTAGATTAACTCCTCGATAAAATTTCCTGATAGGTGAATAATATTTATTACCTTTTATAAAAATAATATTTGAGGTTCCTGTTTCTAGAATTTTTCCATTTGAGCAAAGAGCAATATCAGATTTTGTGTTATCAATTTTAGATAAATTTTTTAAAATAAATTTATACTTCAGATTTTTATGCTCAGGCTTAATTCTATTATAATTGACTAACTTTAACTGGAAATTTTTTTTAATTTTTAATTTATCTCTCAAAGAAATAGAAATTAAACTTTTGGTAACAGCAATTCTCAATAAATGATTATAATTTTTTTGTTTATTTAAATTCGATTTAATTATTTTAAATATATTTCTTTTTAAATTTCGATCATAAATTTTATAATTTTTAGTAGACTTAATAAGATTTGTTATGTGTTCTTTAAAAAATAAAATCTTTTGAGGCTTTCCATAGATCCACATAGTTGTGAAAACCCCATGGGCATTCCATAGATCTTTAAATTCCTTTTCTTTAAGATCTTTTCGACTGTAAGATTTTTTTAATAAGAATTTTACCATTTGTTGTTAAAAAAGATTCTGGATGAAATTGAAAACCATATACATCATCTCTTTTGTTTTCGAAAGCCATAGCAATATCAGTTTTAGCGCATCTCATAGTAATATCAAAATTTTCTTTAATAAATGGCTCTTGAAGCTTAAGTGAATGATATCTTCCGACTTTAAATTTAGAATTCTTTCTAAAGATGGATTTATTCGAAACAACTTTTACTTCAGATTGATAACCATGGAATATTCTCCTTTGTTGAATAATTTTGGCATTTTCACAATGTAATATTTGCTGGTACCCTAAGCAAATTCCTATGATTTTTTTTCTTCCTTTAAATTTATTATAAATTTTTGAAGTATTTGGATAATCTTTGGGTGAACCGGGTCCAGGAGATAATACAATTGTATTAGATTTATTTAATAAACTGTTATTTATTTCAAAATAATTTGAACAATAAACTTTATCAAACTGAGAGAATTGATGAACTACATTCCATGTGAATGAATCCTGATGGTCTATTATATAAATCATTTAAATAATTCTAATAATGATTTTGCTTTGATAAAATTTTCATTAAATTCTTTTTTTGCTGCACTATCTAATACAACTCCAGATGCTGCAGATATTTCTGATGTATTTTTATAATTTAGTATAGATCTTATTATTATGTTAAATCTCATATCTTTATTAAATTTTATATAGCCAAAACTACCTGTAAAAATATTTCTATTCTCTTTTTCTTGTTGATTTAATAATTCCAAAGTTCGTACTTTTGGACAGCCTATGACTGATCCACCAGGCATCATAGATTTGATAATATTTTTTATAGTCATACCTTTTAATAGGCTTCCAGATATGGTTGTAACATAATGAAATAAGTGTCTGTATTCCTCAACATACTTTTCTTTATCAATTTTTACTGTTCCTGGAATACAAACTCTGGATAAATCACTTCTTTCCATATCAACAATCATATTATGTTCTTTAGTCTCTTTAATGTTATTTCTAAAAAACTTTAAGGCACTAGATCTGTTAGATTTTTTACTTTTTCTTAATGTGCCAGCAATAGGCTTGGTAATGATTTTGTTACCTTTTTTTAATAATAAAGTTTCAGGTGAGCAGCTTACAATAGAATAATTTTTATCTCTTATCATAAAAGATTCTGGTGAAGCATTTGACTTCATTAATCTCCAGAAAAAATTAATTGGATTTATTGAAGATTTATTACGATATTTTGTACAAATTTTTATTTGATATGTTTCTCCTTCTCTTATTTTTTTTGAAAAAATATCAAATATTTTTTTGTATTTTTGATATTTAATATTTAATTTAAAGGGTGATAAAATTTTAGTTGGTTTAAAATAATTATTAAATTCGTGTTTTTTTTTATTTGAAAATATTGAAATATTATCTCTTATTTTAATGATTGTTTCTGGTTTGTAAAAAACTCCTTTATAAAAACCATTTTTAGACTGTTTGCTAATTTTAATGCCAAGTAAATAATTTAAAATTTCATATCCAAAAAAACCAACATATTGATCAGTTTCTTTTTTATATTTCATTCTTTCAAAAGAGTTTAAAAATTTATGTATATTTTTTTTTGTTAAATTAATTTTTTTAGAAAAATCTGTATAAATGTCATAACCATTATCAACTTTGTAGATTATCAGTGGCTTATCCGACTGATAAAGTTTTTCTAAATACGTGTTAAATTTAAGTTTATGCGATTTGCGGTCTTTCAATTGGCTTCTCTTTTATAGGTAAATGTATCAAACCTGCAAAAATAGATAATGCGATAGATATGTACCAAGCATAATCAAAATTGCCGTTAAGTTCGTAGAAAACTCCACTCAAATAAGCTCCTAAAAAAGATCCAATTTGATGACTTACAAAAACAATTCCATATAATAATCCGATATACTTAGTTCCAAATACTTTTCCTATGATTCCATTGGTTGGTGGAACTGTTGATAGCCACAACATTCCAAAAGTAATTCCAAAGATTACTGAATTAAAAACACTTGGTGGTAGGAATATGAAATAAATAATTGATACTCCTCTTAGTAGATAAATTGCACTTAATAAAATTTTTTGACTGTATCTAGTTGCAAGATATCCACTTGTAATTGTTCCAACCATATTAAAAAGTCCAATTAAAGCTAAAACCATTGCTGCACACCAATCTGGTAATCCTTTATCAATCATGTAAGTGGGTATATGAGTTGCTACTAAAGCAATGTGCCAACCGCATACAAAGAAACCTAAAGTAAGATAAATGTAACTTTTATTTGAAAAAGCCTCTTTTAAAGCTTCTCTAGCTGTTTGATTGTTATTTTGATTTGTACCAACAGGTATTTTTGGTGTTGAAACAAATAATGCTACTATTAATCCTAGACCTAAAAAGAAACAGAAAAATAGCATTGTATTTTCCCACCCATGTTCAACGAGTGAGTATCTAGTGATTAGCGGTGATATAAAATATCCAAAAGATCCTGCTGATGTTACTATACCTGTTGCTATTGTTCTGCTTGAAACTGGAAAGTGTTTTGCAACAACTGAAACAGGTATACTGATAGCTGTGGATCCCAGTCCAACTCCAACTAATATTCCAATTGTTATAGTAAAATAATAACCAGTATTAAAACCTGAATAAAACAATAAAATTGCTAACAAATAAAAAACAAAACCTATAAAGATTGCAATATTACCACCATACTTATCCGTAATAATTCCAAACATAGGACTGAAAACACCCCACAATAAGAGCTGTAATCCCATTGTAAAGCCGAACTGTGTTATGGTGATATCTAAATCAGTTGCAAAATCAAAATAAAACATTCCAAAAGTTTGTCTTATTCCTAATGCAATAATAACAACAGCAGATGCAGCTATTACGGTAACTAATGCTTTTTTTGTTGGAAAAAATTTGGTGTCATTCATCTTACAGATTTAATAGCCTGTTTAATGTCAGCAATCAAATCATTTGGGTCTTCTAAACCAATATGCAATCTTATAATATGTTCGTTATTACTCAGCTTTGTGTAGCTCCTGTTGCCCAGTGCCAATTTGTCTTGATATAAAGCAAGACTTTCAAATCCACCCCAGCTGTAACCATGGGCAAATAATTTTAGTTTATTCAAAAATCTAATTACAGAGTTTTTATTTTTAGAAATAATTTTTACACCCATTAACCCAGATGATCCTGAGTAATACTTTTTCCACATTTTGTATTGTTTAATATTTTTTTTAATTGGGTAAAAAACCTCTTTAACTTTTTTTTGTTTGCTCAAAAAATTAGCTACCTTGATGGTATTTTCTTGATGCTTGTCTAGCCTAATATCTAATGTTCTTAGTCCTCTCATAATTAAATAGGCATCATCAGGGCTTAGTCTTAAACCAACTGCTTTTTGACTTAATTCCACTTCTTTAAAAAGTCTTTTTTTAATAGCTAAACTGCCACCCATAACATCTGAATGACCAGAATAATATTTTGTCGCTGAAACTATAGACATATCAAAACCTAAGTCTAAAGGCTTGATTAAATAAGGTGTTCCCCAGGTGTTATCAATAGCTGTATAAATATTCTTATTCTTAGCAAAAGATAATATTTTTTTTAAATCTTGAAATTCAAATGTGTTACTTCCAGGGTTTTCAACAAAAATAAGTTTAGTCTTATTTGTAATTTTTTTTTTTAAGTCATCTAAGTTTTTTGGATCATAAAATACTGCTTTAATATTGAATTTTTTTAAATAGTCTTCGGTTAAAAATCTTGTAGGAGAGTATACCGAGTCTGTTATAATTATTTCATCACCAGGTCTTACAACACTAATCACTCCAAGAAAAACTGCTCCGAATCCTGTTGGAGTTAAATAAACTTGATAAGCATTTTCAATTTTTCTTAATAGTTCTTGTAATGCAAAAGTTGTTGATGTTCCTTTTCGACCATAATCAAAATTTTTGCTTAAAGGATTTTTTTTATAATTACTTTGTGTTTTGTTTATATCTTGAAGAGTTTTAAATATTATAGTTGAAGCTCTTACTACTGGCGGATTAACTGACTGATTTTGATAATCTTTTCCTACTTGTTTTAAAAAAGTTTTAACTGAATTAACCATAAAAAAATTGATTAGTTATATTGACAATGCTATATCCCTCGAATAAGTCAATAAAATTGTAAAACTAAGGAGATTATGGGATACCCTAAAAAGCATAGAGGCCGAAGAAAAATGGGCTCAAAAAAAAGAAGAGCCAGAAAGAAAAACAAAAAAAAATAGGCTTTATTTATGAAACTTGTTTCCAAATCCAGAATATTGGGTTTGGTCATATTTGTAATCCCTTTGTTAACTATTAATTCTATTTTATTATTTTCACAAAGTTTTCAATTTAAATACGAGCCAGTACCTGGAAACTATTATAAAGACATAAAAATTTATGACGCTGGTAAAGCACTTAGAGATAAACAAGATGTTCAAAGACTTGGTTTTGCAATACCTTATATTGATGGTGCGACCTCTATAAGTAGATTGGGTAGAGTGTTTCCAAATTGGTTAGTATTTAAACCTCTGATGATATTTACAGGAATTTTATTATGCTTCTTTTGGAGAAATCAAAAAAAAATTTTTACAGATCTAGATACTGACCAAAAAATGGTCAATAAATTTTATTATTTTGGATTAATAAGTGGAATAACTTTGATAATTCACATTATATTTTTAGGTATTAAATACGATAACGATTTATATAAGTTTTTAGTAAGATTGAACCTTGCATGTTGTGTACTATTTGCGATATCGACTAAATATTATTTTGTAAAATGTGTCAAAAAAGTTTCTGAAACTTATCCGGAATTAAAAAACATATATTTTAAAATACAATATTTTTTAGCACACATACTTTTAATTATTTTATTTTTAAGCCTATTTTTACTTTTATTTGAAAACTCAAAAACTTTTATTCTAATCGTGGAATGGAATTATTTTTTTGCAATTTTCTTATTTTATTTACTTTATTCTTTAAGTTGGAGAAAAGTTACTATTTAATCCAACCCCCACCAAGCACTTTGTCACCAAATTGATCTTTTTTATAAAAAACACATGCTTGTCCGGGAGATATACCTTCCTCTGGCTTGTTTAAATTGACCTCGGCTTCATTTTGATTTAATAAATTTATTTTTGCATCTAATAGCTTGCCAGTAGATCTAACTTTGACTAGTACTTCTTCACTTAATTCATTATGATCAGATAATAAATTTATATTTTTCAAATTAATTTTCTTTTTCCCAAGGTGCTCTCTTCCACCGACAATAATCTCATTATTTTTAGCATCAATTTTAATTACATATAATGCTTCTTTGTCGGCCACTTTTATTCCTTTTCTTTGCCCAATAGTAAAATTAACAATTCCATCATGCACACCGATTACTTCACCATTTAAATTTTTAATATTACCCTTTTTAAATGATTCTGGTTTAAATTTTTTTATTACAGATGAATAATCTCCGTTAGGAACAAAACATATGTCTTGACTATCCGGTTTATCTGCAACATTTAAATTTAGATTTTTTGCTATATCTCTAGTTTCTTTCTTTAACATGCCTCCCAATGGAAAACGTAAATAATTCAATTGCTCTCTAGTTGTATTGAAAAGAAAATAACTTTGATCTCTATTTTCATCTATTGCCCTATACATATTATTCTTTTCATTAATTGTTATGTTTTTTACATAATGACCCGTAATCAGAGCATCAGCTTTTAAGTCTTTAGCAACATCAAATAAATCTTTAAATTTTACAGTTTGATTACACTGTACGCATGGTATTGGCGTTTCTCCTTTTAAGTAGCTTTCTACAAAATTATCAATAACTCCTTGCTTAAATTTATCTTGGTAATAAAGAATTTTATGATCAATATCTAATTTATGAGCAACTCTTTTTGCATCTATAACATCTTGGCCTGAGCAACATACTTTTGATTTAACAACTTCTTTACTATCGTTGTATAGTTTTAATGTTATGCCGGTAACATTATATCCTTGCATTTTCATCAAACCTGCAACTGTAGATGAGTCTACACCACCAGACATAGCTACAATTACTTTTGTATCAGACGGTTTCTTATCTAATCCAATTGAGTTTAACTCTAAATTCATGTGGTGGTATTTATACTCATTTCTATTATAAGTAAAATCAAATGATTTTAGATTTTGAACCAGGTGATAAAGTTATAAATCCTAATAATAAAGATTGGGGAATAGGACAAGTACAGTCAATTATTAAAGAAAAAGTAACTGTGAATTTCGAAAATGTAGGAAAAAAAGTTATCAATGCTAAAAATATCGAATTAGAAAAGTTAGAATAAATGAAACAAATCGAAATAAAAGCAGCTATAGAAAATCTGATTGACACTTTTTTATACGCAGGAAAAGTTTCAATAGAATTAAGAAAAAAAGGCTTAATAAAAGAAATTAAGGAAGATAACACACCTGTTAGCAATGGTGATCTTGAAGTTAATAGAATTTTAACTGAAAAAATAAATAACTTAACTCCTCAAATACCGATTGTATCAGAAGAAACTAGTCATAATAAATCCAAGAAAGATTTAAAAAATTTTTGGCTAATAGATCCAATTGATGGCACTTATGATTATATTAATGATCTTGACGAATTTACTCTAAATGCTGGTTTAATTATTAATAATCGAGCAGTAGCAGGTATAATATATGCACCCGCTAAAAATAGATTATTTTATTCTTATGAGAAAGGTTGTTCATTTGAAATAATTAATAGTCAACATGTAAAATTAGACTGTTCAAAAATTTCAAATAATAAACTTAAATTTGTATCATATTCAAATAAACTAAAACCTGAAATTAATAAAATATATCAAACAATGAATGTTAGCGAATTTAAAAGGATGAAAAGTTCTTTAAAATTTTGTGTAATAGCTTCAAATGAATACGACGGCTATGTTGCAGAGCCTAGAGCATGTGAATGGGATATAGCAGCTGGGCATGCTATTCTTGAAAATGCAGGGGGTATAGTTACAGATTTTGAGGGAAATGAAATACTTTACGGAAAAAAAAATTTTAAAAATCCTAGTATAATTTTGAAAAGAAATAAAAATATTTAATGAGTGAACAATTAAGAATAATATTAATTATAATAGTTTCTGTATCAATTTTTGGATTAATAGCATTTGTGATGGTAAAAAACTATATCAAAAACAAAATTCAGTATTATTTAGAAGAAAAGAATAAAAAGTCTAAAGAAGATTTATAATTTTCAAATATTCTTCTTTATCTAGTTCCATTACTCTCCTGGAAACTTCAAAATCAAATCCAGATCTTGCTAATATACCAATATCTTTTTTATAGAATAAAGGTCTATTATCTTCAGTTCTTGAAGGACCAATTCTTTTTTTTTTACAAACTTTTATAGCTGAAAAAAAATCTTGATCTTCATTATTTTCATTAATTTGTTCAATTGTATTTTTTATATATTTTTCTCCAACTCCTTTACTTATTAAATAATTTCTAATCTTATTTATTGATGAACCTCTTTGGATTAGACTTTTCGCTTTTGTTTCTGAATAAAATTTATCATTTATAAATTTAGATTTTTCTAAATCTTCAGCTACTATCTCGATCAGATCTGAAATATTGCTTCTTTTAACGTTATCAACTTTAGATCTTAAATATTTCTTTAAAAGATATGTTTTTAGCTGTTGTTTTGATGGCGCAAATTTTTCTACATAATTAAGTGCAAAGTTGCGCATTTCATCAATTGTCGCTTCTAAGTTTTTTTTTTTATTTTTTATAGGAATCATTATTGCATTTAATATAATATAACCCTGATGATTGAACAAATATCTGCATTTTTTACAGTAGAAATGATCTATATGTGGTTGAATATAGGTGTAATACCTTTTTGGTTAATGCTTATTATTTTTCCACAAACTAAAGTTTGTGGTTTATTTGTTACATCAATAATTCCAACATTTATTTTGGCAAGTGTTTATGTTTATCTATTATATATATTCTTTTTTGCCGGATATGATTTTGATAAAAACTTTATTTTATATTTAAGTTTTTATGATCTTGCTGAGCTTTTTGAGAATAATGAGTTTTTAATTTTATTTTGGACGCACTTCTTGGCTATAAATTTGTTTTGTGGATCTTGGATTGTTAGAGATAGCCAGAGGTTTTATATGTCAAAAATTCTAGTCTTTTTTCCTTTAATAATCACATATTTTATTGGTCCTTTAGGATTATTTATATACTGGGTGATAAGAATTTTTTTCGCAAAGAGAATAAGTTTATTTGATTAATTTTTATTTCTCTACTTTAAAGCCACTGCTCTTCATTTGAGAAAAGCCACCGTCTATATGTGAAATTTTTTCAAACCCCATATCTTTCAATGATTTTGTAGCTAGTGCAGATCTTAATCCACCTGCACAAAATAAAACCATTTCTTTGTTCATATCTATCTTGCCTTCTTTAAAGTAAGGACTATCTGGATCCATCCAAAACTCTAACATTCCTCTAGGAATGTGATGAGAATTTTCTATTCTTCCCATTTTCTCAAGTTCTCGAATATCTCTTATGTCAATTAAATTGCATCTATCACTGTTTACCATCTCCAATGCTTCCGTAGGAGAAAGTGTCTTGATTTCTGTCAAAGCTTCTGCGACTAATGTTTGTGCTGATTTAATGCTCATAAGGGTTTAATACATTATTATAAATTTTAATCTACGAAAAAATATGCAAAATAAAGCTCCTAATTTCAAAATCCCATCAACTAATTCAAAACTTTTAGAGTTAAAGAAAATCAAAAGCAAATATAAAGTTTTATATTTCTATCCAAAGGATAATACGCCAGGCTGCACAATTGAAACAAAAGACTTCAATTCTCTACTTTCACAATTTAAAAAACTAGACTGTGAAGTTATTGGTATTTCTAAAGATAGTATGGAAAGTCATGAAAAATTTAGAGATAAATTTAAAATTAAATTTGATTTGGTAGCAGACGTTAAGAAAGAAGCGATTAAAGCTTACAAAGTTTGGGGTAAAAAAAAATTCATGGGTAGAGAATTTATGGGATTAATAAGAAGTACATTTTTATTAAAAGATGACAAAATTATTAAAGAGTGGCGTTCAGTAAAAGTTAAAGACCACGCAAAAGAAGTGTTAGAATTTTTAAAAACAGTTTAATAAAAAAAGGCCCCATTTACGGGGCCTTTTTAGTTTAACTTAAGGGAGGGAGTTAAATTTAGTCTCTTATAGCGTAAGCTATTACACCAGTTTCAGTTACGTCTGTACCTTTCAGTTCAGCCTCTTTACTTAATCTGATACCCATAGTGTTTTTCATAATTGCCCATACAATGTATGATACTACAAAAACAAATGCGTTGATCGAGATTACACCGATTAACTGTGCACTAAAGTTTGCATCAGAGTTTGTTAGTGGAACAGCTAATGTTCCCCAAACTCCAGCAAATAAGTGAGCTGGTATTGCACCAACAACATCATCAATCTTAAATGAGAATAATAGTTTTGTTCCAAACACTACTATTAATCCACCGATTGCACCGATGAATATTGCTGCTATAGGTGCCGGCGCTAATGGTTCAGCTGTTATTGCAACTAATCCACCAATTGCACCATTAAGCATTTGAACTACATCAGTTTTACCATACATTAATCTAGTAATTACTGCTGCTGCTAAAACACCACCACACGCTGCTAAGTTTGTATTAATAAATATGTTTGATACAGCTACTGCATCATCGAAAGTTCCCATAGCAAGCTGTGAACCACCGTTGAAACCGAACCAACCTAACCATAAAATAAATACTCCAACTGTTACCAAAGGTATAGAAGAAGCTGCAAATGGTCTCATTGGTTTTGCTTCACCTGATTTAGCAAATCTTCCAGTTCTCGCACCTAACAACATAGCTCCTGCTAATGCTGCAGCACCACCAGTTGAGTGTACAAGAGTTGAACCAGCAAAATCAGAGAAACCTAAAACGGCTAACCAGCCACCACCCCACTGCCATCCCATGACAATTGGATAAATGATTCCTGATAAAATTGCTGCAAATAAGAAGAAAGGCCATAATTTAATTCTTTCTGCTAACGTACCAGATACAATTGATACTGTTGTTGCACAGAATACCATTTGGAAATACCAATCCGAACCATCTGCATATCCTGTATCAACAGCACTTGCATCAGACCACGGAGTGAATGTTCCTATATAGCCACCTTCCGGAATTCCATATGCTAGATTATAACCTACCATCCAGAACATAATTCCAGCGATAGAAAATAATCCTATATTTTTTGCACAAATTACAGATACACTTTTTGAAGTTACCATTCCTGATTCTAGCATCGCAAATCCGCAAGCCATAAACATGACAAGAAAACCACAAACTAAAAATAGAAATGTATTAAAAATAAATCCAACTTCCGCAGAGACTGTAGATTCGGCATAACCTACACTTGTCATATTTAATAAGAAAAACAAACTTACTAAAGGACCGACAAGTTTTTTTAAATGTTTAGTCATTTAACCTCCATTGTTAAAAAGAGGTTCTTATAATTTTAAAATAAATAAAAACTAATGATTGTTGTTAAAAATAGATATGCAGTTTTTGCATGTAGAAACAGCCTTTACTAAGAATTTTACCATTCCTAATAAAGGCTGTTAAATGAGTTTTACTTGTTAAATACTTCTTTAAGTGCTTTAGCAGGTAAAAACTTTACCTTTTGAGAAGCAGCGATTTGGATTTGCTCTCCAGTTCTTGGATTACGTCCAATTCGGGCTTTTCTTTTAGCCACTTTATATGTACCAAAACCTGCAATCTTTACAGAATCGTCGTTTTTCAACGCATCTAGTATAGTATTCGTAATAGTATCAAAAGTACGCTCTGCATCAGCTTTACTTTGATTTAACGAACCAGCTAGCTTTGCTACCAATTGTTTTTTGTTCATTTTAGCTCCGGTTTTAAAGGTTTATGAAACTATACTTAACAAAATCATTGATAATTCAAGCTTTTTTTTAGTATATATTTATTTTTGAACAACAATATGTAGTGGTAAAAAAAGTCAGTAATTACAACGTTTTTTTAGCTATTAAAAAAGCCTTAAAATAAGCCTAAATCTTTAAGGTCATTAAATGTGGCAAAAAACATCAAAGATAGCAACAAAAACATTCCGATTCGAAAAAAACCTTCCTGAGTTTTTTGACTTAAAGGACGACCTAATACTTTTTCAAATGCATAAAACATCAGATGTCCTCCATCTAATAAAGGTATAGGAAACAAGTTAATTAGTCCTAAACTTATTGAGATATAAGCCATCATGCTGACAAAAGGTATAATTCCAAATTCTGCTACTTGGCCAGAAATTTTAGCAATTCTAATTGGACCACCCAATTGAGAACTGTCCCCTGCTCCTGTAAACATTGATCCAAGATATTTAAGTGATGAAGTTGTTACAAAATAAACTTCATTAAATGATTGAAGTAAAGCTTGTGCAGGTCCAAGTTTTTTATGTGTTATTTGATTGTTATAAGGACTAAGTTTAATACCTACCATCCTTTTCTTTAGTTTGTTTCCTAATTCATCAACGCTATCAACAAAATTTGGCTTTACTTTTAATATTATCTCCTGGTCATATCTTGAAACTTTAAAATCGATAAATTCTGATGTTGACATTGCTATTAATTTAGAAACATCAAGAATACTCTCTACTTTTGTATTATCTATTTCAATAATAACATCATTTTTTTGCATTCCAGCAACTTCTGCTGGACTATCTTTTAATACTTCATCAATTACAGCAGGTGTAAAATCTTTACCTGCAAACATGTATATAAAAGTAAAAATGACTATAGCTAATATAAAATTAGCCAATGGTCCTCCAGCAACAATTAAGGCTCTTTGGTAAAGAGGTTTTGTTACAAATAATTTATGTTGGTCTTCTTTACTATATTTTTTTAGTAGTTCCTCTTGATCTGCTTGTGAGAATACATTCCTATCTCCGAAAAATTTTACATAACCGCCTAGTGGTATCCAACAAACTTTCCATCTTGTCCCTGATTTATCGTTCCATCCAAATAATTCTCGACCAAAACCTATCGAAAAATCTGTCACACCAACACCATATCTTTTTGCAAAATAGTAATGTCCATATTCATGAATGAAAACAACAACAACAATTAATACAATAAATGGTAATATAAAATTGAGCATTTATTAAATTATACAATAATTAGGTTTTTAATAAACATCAATTACTTCAATTTCCATGCAATTATTGGTGATAAAGTTGCCGCAATAAATGAACAAAATAAAAGAGATTGAGAAATATACAATGGTGCTAAATCCATTGGCAAAATTATGCCAAATAATATTGATTTAGAAAAATCAGGACTTGGAAAAAATAATAGTCCTGCAATTAATCCTATTAATATAGAAACATAAGCATTTTTTTCATCATAAGATTTTGAATAAAAAGTATAAAAAACACTTAGAACAGCCGCACAACAAAATAAATCTGCAATTAAGAATAAATAAAGAATACTAAATCCTTTTGATGCAACAAAAAAAGCTATG
Organism: uncultured Pelagibacteraceae bacterium; assembly: GCA_902540545.1. Lineage (GTDB taxonomy): Bacteria > Pseudomonadota > Alphaproteobacteria > Pelagibacterales > Pelagibacteraceae > Pelagibacter. Next base: position 19,410 of record CACBMY010000003.1, on the reverse strand, counting down.
ACCGAAAGAAAAATAACAAATTGTTTCGAAATATTTAAATGATTATTTTTTAAATTTAATACTTTATCTACATCTACTATTACCAAACTTGAAATAGCATTTATTAAAGTATCAATACTACTTACTGTTAAAGAGATAGCTAAAATTATTACAATGACTGAAAATATTATTAAATTTTCTTTTAATAAGATTGAGAAAAATGCAAGATCAGGTATCACATTAGAGTCTTGAGAGACAGCTACTAAACCACTAAATCCCATAAAAAAGACTATTGGTAATATTATTAAAAATGAAAATATTAAACTTTTTTTTAAAACTTCGTAATTTTTTGCAGCATAAACTCTCTGCCAATTACCTTGATGAAAAAGATTAGTTGCAGCAACAGCTATAAAGAAAGTTAAACCGGCAGTATAATTTGGGAGATAACTAAAGCTTAACAAATGCGGATTTTTATTTTTAATAATTTCAAAGTTAAAATAGTTTGTTTCAATTGAGGTAATAAAAATTAAACTAATTATTAAAAGTGCTGTAAATACAAAAAATTGAATATTATCTGTAATTAAGGATGCTCTTAAACCTCCATATAATGTGTAAAGTAACGAACATGATATTACTATTAAAGAGGTAATCCACAACTCAGTACCAGATATGTAATTAATTAAAAAAGCTACAGCAGTAACTTCAGCAATTAAAAAGATTGTCATATAAAAAATGGAAAAAACTAAAATAAGTTTATAAAGATTTGGTCCAAATCTTAATCTTATTATTTCAATAATACTTTTGCCTTGCGGATAACTAGTTCTAAATTTTTTACCAAGATAAATTAAAATAAAAAGTGGAAATGCAGTTCCTAGTGAATAACCAATCACTGCACCAATTCCTCCCCATGTTGCTGCTGATGCGGGTCCAAATAAAATCCAAGCACCAAGTGCTGAAGCAACAAGACTTGTTGTTAAGGATAAAGTTCCAATCGAACGGTTTGCAACTAAATAATTATTAAGTCCTTTAAATTTTTTTGAAAAATAAATTCCAACAAAAACAAATATTAAAGAAATTGAAATAATTAATATTATTGCTGATGATTGATTGATTATATTTAAATTATTCATTTTCCCTTTCTGAATTACCGGACAGGTTCTAAGGGTATTTCTCAGCCTTCTGGCACCCCATTTGCAATTTAATTCAAAGATTAAATGAAATCAATTATTAACTTAGCGCTACTAACAAGAATTAAAGCGTAAATGATATTATAAAATAAATTTTCCTCAATTATTTTAAGTAATTTGTAACCTATAAAAATTCCAATAAGCGCTAGGGGAAAGAGAGTAACTGATTGATATAAAGTATCAAAATTCATCATAGATAAATAAACATACAGAGGAAGCTTAATTAGATTAACACAACTAAAAAAAATAATTCTTGTGCCAACATAAATTTCTTTTTTCATTCTTAGTGGAAGCAAATAAAGACTTGTTGGAGTTCCTCCCGCATGAACACAAAAACTTGAAAAACCAGCAATGGATGAACAAATAGCCCCTTTAAAAAAGTTTTTTTTTGCCGGTATAGTTTTTTCTTTTTTAAATAAAAAATAATGACCAGAAAATAAAAAACCCATTATTCCAACAATTAACTTAAGCAAATCCTCAGAAAAATAAGTAAATGTAAATGAGCCAATTATTATTCCAATAGCTGCAAATGGAACTATTAGTTTAAGTGTTCCAAAATCAAACTCTCTTCTAAATCTATAAACTGCAATAATGTCTGAAAAAATTAATATTGGTAAAATAATTGCAAGTGCTTGATTTAATGGCATTACTACTGTCATTAATGGAACTGAAATTAATGATATTGATCCACCTAAACCTGATTTAGCAATTCCATACAATACAATAGCTGGAACAACGCTAACAAAGAATAATAAATTTATCTCCATTATAAATTAGAAATATAGTAATAAAGATAAAACCACTAATATTAAAACTAATATGATGACAGCTATGTAATTGAGTTTAATTTTAAATTTGCTTAATAAAAACTCATTAATTTTTTCCCAGAAAATAATAATTAAAATTAATAGTGCTGCTGGAAGAATAAATTTAATCATAAATCTATTTACATCAAAAAATACATCAATCCAAATATAACAAGTATAATTATTATCCAAATTGAAAAATTAGATATCAATTGTTTAATATTTGAGTTTGATCTGAGAAAATTAGGTAGAACTAATATTAAGACTAATATTAAAAATATTGCAGGAATTATCTGGTCAACAGTCAAATTAATTTTTTATATTATAACCTTTTTTAAGTATAATTGAGACAAGAGTTACACATACAATTAAAAATATAAACATTGTTGAAATACTTATCCAAATATCAAAATCAGAAACTCCATAAAATGCAAACCTCAGCCCATTAATTAAATATACAACAGGATTAAAATAAGTGACTGTTTGCCAGAAACTTGGGAGCATATCTAGCGAATACAAACTTCCACCTAAGAATACCATTGGTGTTATGACAATTGTTGGTATTATAGACATTTGCTCGAAATTTTTACTAAGAAGTCCAATTAAAAACCCGAACAAAGCAAAAGTAAAAGCAACTAGAATTAATAAGAAAATCATTAGTAAAGGAAACTTTACATTTACTTCTGCAAAGAAAAGTGAAGTGCAGAAAATTACTGCAGCAACAATTAAGGTTTTAGTTGCACCTGCACCAACATAAGCAATTACAATTTCTACAGTAGAAATTGGAGCTGCTAAAATTTCATAAATTGTTCCATTAAATTTAGGAAAAAAAATTCCAAAAGAAGTGTTACTGATAGATTGCGTTAATAATGTTAACATCAATAATCCTGGAACTATATAAGAGCCATAACTAATGCCATCAATTTTTTGAACATAATCCCCGATTACCGAGCCGAATACTATAAAGTATAATGAAGTAGATAAAACTGGAGAAAGAAGAGATTGTATTAGTGTCCTTCTAAATCTATCCATTTCATGAAAATAAATTGCTCTTAATGCGTAAAAATTAATCCTCATTATTTTCCTTTACCAATGTCACAAAAATCTTTTCAAGATTATTTTGCTCTGTTTTTAAATCTCTCATCCTCAAACCTGCATTTTTTAAATCTTGAAGCATCTTTGTGATACCTGTTCTTTCAGCGTGTAAGTTATAGTTGTAAATTAACGAATAATTATCATTAGAGATTGATAGATTATATTCATCAAGTTCTGATGGAATTTTTTCGACTTTATCTTGTAATTCAATGGTTAATTTTTTATGACCCATTTTTTTTAATAAATCTATTTTATTATCAACAACAATTATTTCTCCTTGATTAATTACAGCAACTCGGTCTGCGATTGCCTCTGCTTCTTCAATATAGTGTGTTGTTAAAATTATAGTTACTCCAGTTTTCCTTAATCCCTCTACAACTTTCCACATATCCTTTCTTAACTCGACATCTACGCCTGCAGTTGGTTCATCAAGAAATAATATCGAAGGTTCATGAGATAATGCTTTTGCTATCATTACACGTCTTTTCATTCCTCCTGAAAGCTGATTTAACCTTAAATCTTTTTTATCCCATAAACTAAAATCTTTTAGAACTTTTTCTATATGTTGGGGGTTTGGCTTTTTTCCGTATAAACCTCTTGAATATGAAACATTGTTAAACACTGTTTCAAATTGTTCTAATGAAATTTCTTGGGGGACCAGTCCTATTCTTGATCTTGTTTCTCTATAATCTTTTATAATATCAAAACCATCTACTGTAATTACTCCAGAAGTTGGTTTAACTATACCACATACAATACTTATCAGTGTAGTTTTGCCAGCTCCATTTGGTCCAAGCATAGCAATAATTTCACCTTGCTTTATATTTAAATTAACAGTTTTTAAAGCATTAAATCCATTGTCGTATACCTTTGAAAGGCCATCAATTGTTATTAAATCTTTAGTCATTATCTGAGGTCTTAATTTGATATAGAGATGTTTTTAGTGACAAGCAATATTATATTTTTTTAATCTCCAATAATTGTATGGCCATGGAGTTAAAAATCCAACTAAAAGCATTATTGGTACTACCCACCAATTTAAAATAGCTCCACCTGTTAAAATTACATCTGTGAGGTTCATGGCTATTTCCATACTGACCATTGATATAAAGCTCATACCAAGCGCAGTCTTTAATGCTTTGGAAAAATCAAGTTTTTGTCTTAGTAAAATTATAGTTTCTAAAATAATACTTGTAATCAAACCATTTATAATTGCTAAAGTCATGATGGCTAAAACAGGCCAGGGAATTCCTGTTATCTGAAAATACAATATAGTTCCAAAGTCACCAATTGCACAGCCTAGTAAACACCAAGCAGTATTTTTTGCGCTTCTTTTCCAAGTATGTTTGCACGACCAATTAAAATTAATTGTTTCTGAACTCATTGTTTACTCATTTCTAAATGATATTCATAAATATCATCTTTCCAATAAGATTTAATATATGAAAGAATGTTATCAATACCTTCATCACTTATTTTGTCACCAAATCCCATCATCTTGCCTTCATAATTTTTTATCAATTTAGCAAATCCATATTTTATCATTCTATGTAGTAACTCATCTGTATGATGCCAAGTATGACCAGTTCCATTTAAAGGGGGTGCTTTTCTATGCCCATCTTCATCTAAACCTTGCCAATTTGTAGCTCCAGCTAAATTTGCTTGGTGACAAGAAACACAATATTGATTGTATAATATCTTGCCATTTTTAATTGCTTCTAATGAATCTCTTGTTATGGGGTAGTGAGAATGAGAGAAAGCAGTATCTGCATAAAATAAAACAATAAGAATAAAAAAATACTTTTTCATTAGTGTGGAGCCCTATATCTGCTATGACAAGCTTTACAGCTCGACCACATATATTGTTTCAAAGCTGCTCTAAAATCATCTTGGTCTTCGATAATTGAAGCTAGCTTTATCATTTGATCAGATGATTTTTTCATTAGAGCATTAAATTCATCTTTTTCTTCCCAAATAATTGGTAAAGCCTCTGTTCCATGTCCCTCTTTTGTATTTTCTGGAAATAAATTTAGTAATTCTAAATAATTATCACTCATTCTAATCATCAGTTTTTTTGAGTCCTCAATTTCAACTTCGTTAAGTAAGATACTAATTCTTTTTGCTAGTTTATAATTTTGACTGAATAAAGATTTTCTTTTCTTTATAATGTCTTTTGCACTTTCTTCTGATAAAACATTAGAATTAAACGAAAAAGAAAGTGCTACAATAAACATTATTTTGAAAATATTATTTATTTTTATAAAATAGCTCATGTCGAATAGTATAACATTACAATATAGTTGGTTAGCTAAATTTTTCCATTGGTTCACTTTGCTCCTTCTAATTACTCAGATACCAATGGGGTTTATTTTAGTCAGATTGGATTTTTCGGATTTAAGAATAACTATAGAAAATGTGCACGTAATTGTTGGGATATCGATATTTTACATAACTCTATTTAGGTTAATTTATAAATTTTTTAGCAAGTCCCCAAAACTAATGCCTGAGGCATTCTTTGGACAAAACTTGATTGCGAAATTGAATCATTTCGCTCTTTATGTCGCACTTTTAACAATAACAACATCAGGAATTTTAAAAAAGCTATTTAATGGTGAAAAACTAAATTTTTTTATTTTTAAATTAAGGATTGAAGATAACTTTGATTTAGCAGATCAATTTTACAATGTTCACGTTATTTCAAATTATACATTAATAGTTTTAATCTCATTGCATATTTTTGCAGTTTTGTTTCATCAAATATTTTTGAAAGAAAACATCTTGAAAAGAATGACCAGATAATTAAATAGAGCTCATGAAAAAATATTTTGTCTTTTTTATTTTATTCTTGATACCAAATATCTCATTTGGTTTTGAAAAAACCACAAACTTTGATCTGAAAAAATTATTTGAAATTCAAAAATCTGGTAAAACAATTGTTATTAATTCTTGGAATGAATATTGTTCAACTTGCGCAGCACAAACAAAGGTTTTCGATCAAGCAATTAAAGACTTTAAGGATGTAGAATTTTTATTCTATGAGCAAACAGAACATGAAGATATTGCTAAAGCTTTAGGTGTAAATTATTGGACTACGATAGTAGTTTTTAAAGGTGAAAGTGAAGTAGCAAGAGAAATTGGTTTAACTGACAAAGACCAAATATATAATTTAATAAAAAAAGGGATATAATTCCTTTTTACCTCCCCTTTCGAGGAGGTGAATTCAACAAAAAAGAGAGAAATAAATGAATGTTAAATTCAGGAATAATTTTTTAAATTATGATTGCTATATAGAATTAATTTTTTTTTTGTCAATTTATGAAAAAGCAAGAAAAATTAGGGATTTTAATTAAGCAATGCCTTTTGAGCTGGTAAATAATCATGACCAAATACATCAGCAACAGCTTTATGAGTAACACCTCCTTTAAATACATTTAATCCTGCTTGAAAATTTTGATCATCATTTAAAGCTTTTAAGTACCCATCTTTTGCTAGTTTAGATAAAAAAGGAAGAGTTGCTTTATTCAATGCAATTGTTGATGTTCTAGGAACACCACCGGGCATATTTGCAACACAATAATGAATTATATCATCTATTATAAAAGTTGGTTCTGCAAAAGTAGTCGGTTTACTGGTTTCAACACATCCTCCTTGATCAATTGCAACATCTACAATTACTGATCCCCTTTTCATTTTTTTTAACATATTCTTTGTAACTAATTTTGGTGCCTCAGCACCCGGTATCAAAACTCCTCCTACTAACAAATCACATTCAGAAATTAATTTTTCTAAATCAGTTTTATCACTTAAGTTGGGAATTATTTTGTCTCCAAATATTTGGGAAAGTTCGTTTAATCTTTCTTCAGATTTATCTACAATATTAACCTTGGCTTTCATGCCTGTTGCAATTATCGCAGCATTTTCTCCTACTACTCCACCTCCAAGTATAACAACATTTCCAGGCTCTACGCCAGGTGCTCCTCCTAACAAAAGACCACGACCTTTTTGATTTTTTTCTAAACAATGTGCACCTGCTTGAACAGACATTCTTCCTGCTACTGCACTCATTGGTGCTAACAAAGGAAGTCTTCCATTATTATCTGTAACTGTTTCATAAGCGATACATATTGATTTACTATCTATTAAACCTTGAGTTAGTTCCTTAGCTGCAGCAAGATGAAGATAAGTAAAAACAATTTGATTTTCTCTTATCATTTCTACTTCACTAGATTGTGGCTCTTTAACCTTAACAATAATATCAGCATCGTTAAATATATCTTCAGCATTATTAACTATTTTTGCTCCACTTGATACGTAATGATCGTTTTCAAAACCTGCTTCAAACCCTCCATTATTTTCAACTAAAACTTCGTGGCCATTAGAAGTTAATGTCTTTACACTTTCGGGAGTGAGTCCAATTCTATTTTCTTGAGGCTTTATTTCTTTTGGAACCCCTATTTTCATAGAATTAAATTAATTTTTTTTGCTTTTTGAATAGTTGGTTATACCAGTTCTTAGTTTCTCAATAATTTCATCAATATGTTTTTTTTCACAGATAAACATTGGAGCAATAATTAAACAATCTCCAGTCGCTTTAAAATTAACTCCTGCATCATAACAATGTTTGAAACATGTAAAACCTGCTGCGCCTGGTTTTTTATGCATTTTAATATCAATACCACCCATCATTCCATAACCTCTTATGTTATCAACAACATCAATATCTTTTAATGACATTAAACCTTCTTGGAAATATGGAGATAAATTTTTTGCTCTATTAAAGATATCGTCTTTTTCAAAAATATCTTGAACCGCTAAGCCTGCAGCAACTGAAACTGGAATTCCAGAATAAGTGTAACCGTGAAATAATTCTATTGTTCCTTTTGGAGATCCATCCATAACTGTGTCGTAAATTTCTTCTTTACACGCAACTGCACCTAAAGGACTTATTCCATTTGTTGTAGCTTTTGCCATTGTAATAATATCTGGGGTAACTCCGTATTCTTGTGATGCAAATGGTGAACCTGTTCTTCCCCATCCAGTAATAACTTCATCAAAAACTAATAAAATTCCATGCTTATCACAAATTTCTCTTAATCTTTGCAAATAACCTTTTGGTGGAACTAATGTTCCTGTTGATCCAGCAATTGGTTCAACAATGCAAGCTGCTATATTCTCTGATCCAAAATTTGTACAAATTCTTTCAAGGTCTTCTGCCATTTCTGCACCAGTTTCAGGTTGACCTGAAACAAATTTATGTTCTGGTAAATGTGTATGTCTCATATGAAGAACACCCGGCATTAAAACATTGGCAAATGTTTTCACATTGTTAATCATTCCACCAACAGAAGTAGCTCCGATATTCATTCCGTGATAACCTCTTTCTCTTCCAACAAACCTAAATCTATGTCCTTCACCTCTTGCTTTATGATATGCAACTGCAATTTTAATTGCTGTTTCAACAGCGGTGGATCCACAAATTGTATAAAAAATTCTATTTAAATTTCCTGGCGTATGCTTAGAAATTTTTGTTGCAAGTTCAAATGAACCACCAAAACCTTGTTGAAATGGTTGAGCATAATCTAATTTTTTTAACTGATTTGTAATCGCATTAATAATTTCTTCTCTTCCGTGTCCTAATGGATTGCAAAATAATCCTGAGCTTGCATCTATCTGAGTTTGGCCTTGATGATTTTTTAAATAAACACCTTTTGCTTCTACAATTAATCTTGGAGACTCTTTAAAATCTCTATTAGATGTAAATGGCATCCAATGTTCATTTAAAGAATTTGGTATTTGAGGTTTTTCTGAACTCATAATTATGTTTCGATTCATAGACTAATTATATAAATTAACCAGTAAATTTTAGTCATACTTGCTATGTTAAATGACCGCAACTATAGGTTGTAAGTTATGACTTTTGAAGCCTGTGTAATTTATTCATCATTTACTTAAAAGAAAATTTAAACTTAAATATCGATAATTAAATTTAATTAACAGGAGATGAAATGAAAAAAATAATTAGTTTCATTTTAGGAAGTTTATTTGCTCTAAACTTAACAATCACAGCAGCAAACTCTGCTGCGAACGAAGTTAGAGTTGCATACTTTCTAGAGTGGCCAAGTCCAAATTTAGAGGACATGCAAAAAAAGAATTTTGCTAAAGCTTTAGGAGTTCCAGTAAAATGGACAAACTTCACAAATGGTGGGGCAATGACAGATGCTATGTTAGCAGGAGATATTGATATTTCTTACTCACAAGGTTTGGTACCATTTATTAATGCTGTAAAATCAAATGCACCTATCAAATTAGTTGATATTGCAATGGAGTACGGAATGGGTGGAACAACTTGTGTAACATCTAATGCTTCAGGAATAACAAAAGCAAATGCAACAGAATTAGAAGGTAAAAAAGTTGCTGTTCCGTTAGGTACTATGGCTGAGTACGTTTTTGACGAAAGTATGAAAGTTGTCGGAGCTGACAGAAGCAAAATGGATATAATTCAAATGGACCCTGAAGAAGGTGCGGCTGCATTAGTTAGTGGAGATGTAGTAATGGCATGTCTATTTGGTGGTAATTCTATCAAAGCTGCAGTTGCTGTAGGATCAAGACTTTTAACTGTTCAAGAAGCAAGAGATGCAGGTATTTTAGGAATAGATATTACTTCTGTAACAGACAAGTTTATGAAGGAAAATCCTGGAATGTTGAGAACTTTTATTGAAGTAACTCATGAAGCAAATGAAAGATATAGAAATGGAAAAAGTGATATGAATTCTATGTCAAAAGCTTCAGAGATGAAAATTGCTGATATGAAAGACACTTTAAGTGGTTTCAAATTCTTAACTCCAGAAGAAACTAAAAAATCTATGGAAAGCGGAAACTTAGATGCATTCTTAAAAGGAATGGGAACTCCAGGTGGAGCAGTAGACACTAGTTTCTTACCTTTATAATTTAAAGATTAGAATAATTAAATAGGCGCCAATTTTATTGGTGCCTATTTTTTTAAGTAAATATTTTATATAAAGTCAGCTAATGAGTGATTTGATATCTCAAAATCTAAACATGATTTTCAAAACTCCAAAAGGAGAGACTGTTCATGCTTTAAAAGATTTAAATTTCAAATTAAAAAAAGGAGAACTTCTAACAGTTCTTGGGCCTTCTGGTTGTGGAAAAACAACTTTGTTAAATATTGCAGCTGGTTTCTTAAGACCAACATCTGGAAATATAACTTTGAATGGTAAAGAAATTGATGGACCTGGAGTTGAAAGAGGCATGGTTTTTCAACAAGGTGCATTATTTGAATGGTTGACTGTTGCAGAGAACGTAAACTTTGGTCTTAGAATGAAAAAAAAAGATCCTATAGAAACTTCAAAAAAAGTTGATGAGTGGCTGGAGATTGTTGGCTTAAAAGGATTTGGAAATACCCCAACATATCAATTGTCTGGAGGAATGCAGCAAAGAGTAGCTCTTGCAAGGTGTTTAATCAATGATCCTGATTTGATTTTAATGGATGAGCCTTTAGGTGCTCTTGATGCTCTAACAAGAGAAAAAATGCAATCTTTAGTTTTGAAAATTTGGAAAGAAACTGGAAAAACAATTATTTTAATTACACACTCGGTTGAGGAAGCACTACTGCTTGGTGAAAGGTTGTACGTAATGGCACCAAGACCAGGTAGGATACATAAAGAATATAATCTTCCATTTGCAGAGATGGGTTTAAAAGAAGATTTAAGAGAAATAAAAAAAAATAAAGATTTTTCGTCAAAAAGAGAAGAAATTTTATCCATGATTTGGAACATGGAGGAAGAAATTATGGGAAAAGAAAATTAAATGTTTACTCAAATAATAACAATATTAATTGTCGTATCAATTATCGGGTGCATACTTTATGGAAGACGTTTAATAAAAACTGAAAAAGTTGATGCAGTTTTTGGAAATCCAGAAAGAGCAAAAGGTGGAACTCATTGGATAATTGTCGGAAGCAGTGCAATATTGTTAGTTTGGCTTTATTATTCTTGGGATATTGCAAAAGGATTTTATCCAAAATCAGCAAATGAATTATGTCAGGTCGCAAAAATAAATGAGTCTTTATTAGGATTAAAATATCAATTTCCAATTGAAGAAAGAGAATTCAAAAGTACTTCAATAATAAAAATAGAAAATAAAAATCTTAAAAAAATAAGTTTAGAAATTCAAAATTCGCCAGATTTAAGCAACATACAGAAAACTGCATTAGTTGGTTTTATTAATAAAACAAACAAATTAATTCCATTACTTACTAACGATAATCTAATGGAGATTAACACAAAAATTAAAATAGATGAGATGACTGATGAAATTAGATTGTTAAGCACTAATTTTCAAAAGAAAGATTATCCATTTGAAACAACAGAGCAAAAAAATGAAAGACAAAAAGCAATTGCTGAGCAAGGAAGCTGGGGCATAGTAACTGTAAGTGCCGGAACAGGATCAATAGAAAATACTATTGAAGTGCCTTTAGTGCCTGAAACAGATAGAGGATTAAAATTTCACGCTGCAGCTGAACAATTAAAAAAAATTAACGATAAATTTTTTAAATTAAGAAACCATAATCCTCAATTCAAAAATGCAATAAAAGAACTTAAATCAGAGATAAAATTATATAGAAAAAATTTAGATGACACTGAGGAAGTGGCATCTGCTTACGCAAAAAACATTGTAAAAATTGCAAGAAGAATTGAATTTGCAAGTATTTATCCACCAAATGCTCTTAATGAAATGCAAAATGCAATTATTGAATTTGATAATCTTCAAAAAACTGAGCAAGGGGGTTTAAGATTAATTGACATTCTTTTATTCCCTGCAGGAACTATAGTTGCAAGTGGTCCTAATTGTTCTGAGCAAGGTTCAGGTAGATGGTTACCAAAACCCTCAGATACACTTAATAAATTTATTTTAATGTCTAAGCCAAGTGTAGGTTACAAAAATATCCCACTTCTTTGGATTGATATGATGGATGTAAGCCAAATAATTGGCTTTATATTGCCAGATTGGATAGCTGATGTTTTGCCTGGAGAATATCCGGTTCACACTAAAGATGGTGTGGTTAAGCAAAATTTTAAAGGGAAAGTTTTAAAAATTGTTACTGGCGATTTTAAATTATTTAAAATTCCTGTTCCTTATGGACATATCTGGGATTCATTTTTAAGAGTTTTTCTTGGATTAGTTTTTGGAATATTGATTGGTGTACCATTAGGACTTTTCATGGGCTTAAATAGATTTGCTAAAGGTTTCTTTGATCCATTAATTGAACTTTATAGACCAGTACCTCCTCTTGCGTGGGCTCCTTTAATAATCTCGGTTTTAGGTATTGATAATACTGGAAAAGTATTTTTATTATTTATGGTTTCATTGTCTATAATGATCATTTCAGCTAGAGCTGGAGCATCAGGTACACAGCTATCTAAAATACATGCAGCACATTCTCTTGGTGCTTCTAAAAGACAAATACTTAGATATGTTATTTTTCCAAATTCTTTACCTGAAATTTTAACAGGTATTAGAGTGGCGGTTGGTATGTGTTGGGGAACTTTGGTTGCAGCAGAATTTTTAGCAGGTACAACTGGAATTGGATTTGTTGAAAATGTTGCCAAAAAGTATTTTCAATATGAAGTAATTTGGATCACAATTTTTATAATGGGTATGTTGGGTCTTCTTTTTGATGTAACTTTGAGAAAAATTATAGATAAGACAATACCTTGGAGAGGTAAAGGCTAATCCTTAATCGTCGAGTAAGCGTAATTCTTTTTCGTCGAAATTTAAATAAACGTTTTCTCCAACATTAAATATTTCATTGGTATCGCTAGAAACTACGTAAATCTTACCGACTTTTGAATTAACTATATATTGATAACTATTTCCAACGAATGACGCATTATTAACAGATGCATGTATTGAGTTTTCTTCAGGACTTTTTGAAATAGTTATTTTTTCTGGTCTTAAAGAGACGGAAACTGAACTTTCTAATTTTTGATCACTTTTTATATTAATTTTCATTTCTGCTAATTGAATCTCGTAAACATTATTATTTTGATTAATGATTTTAGCTTTAACAACATTTGCGTCTCCTATGAAGTTGGCTACAAATTTAGTTTTAGGAAAGTTATACAATTCTTTTGGGCTACCTTGTTGAGCAATAATAGCATTGTTCATTACAATTACTTTGTCAGAAATTGCTAATGCTTCCTCTTGATCATGAGTTACATAAATTGTAGTTACTCCAAGTTTTTGTTGAATTTCTCTAATATCCTCTCTTACTTGTCTTCTTAATTTTGCATCTAAATTAGATAAAGGCTCGTCAAAGAGTAAAACTTTAGGTTTCAGCACAATTGCTCTTGCAACCGCAACTCTTTGTTGCTGACCCCCCGATAGCTCTGAAGGCATCCTATTTTCGTAACCTTCTAAATTAACTAACTTAAGAGTTTCTAATGACTTTTCTGTAAATTCTTCTTTTGGAACATTAATCATCTTCAAACCATAAGATACATTTTCAAGCACACTCATGTGTGGAAACAAAGCATAAGATTGGAATACCATAGATACATCTCTGTCTGTTGCTGGTAATAATGTTACATCTTCATTTTCTACTAAAATTCTACCACTAGTAGCTCTTTCTAGACCAGCAATAATTCTTAAAGAAGTGGTTTTTCCGCATCCAGAAGGACCTAGTAATGTAGTCAGTGTTCCTGCTTCAAAAGTACAACTCACATTATCAACAGCAACAGTCTCATTAAATTTTTTTGTAATATTTTCAAATTTTACTTCTGCTTTTTTCATTATCCAAAATTTCCTTGTAGTATTCCTTCTGTTTGCTCTCTTCTCCCTAATTTACGTTTACCTATTATTAATTGCATTAAAGTTATTGTAAATAACATAACAACAATTAATGCAGACGAATAAACAATTGCTAGACCATAATCATTGTTTTCTAATCTTCCTAATATATATGAGACAGCTAAATCATAATTAGCACTAACAAGGAATATAACAGCACTAATTGCCGTCATTGCTCTAACAAAACTAAAAACTAAAGAAGCAGTAATTGCAGGTTTAAGCAATGGAAGAATTACATTCCTAAAAGTTTGAGAACTAGATGCATTTAATGTTGATGATGCTTCATCTAAATGAGGATCTAATTGATTCATTGAAGCTATACCTGCCCTAACACCAACAGGCATATTTCTAAATACAAAAGCGATTACCAAAATAATTCCTGTTCCTGTAAGTTCAAGTGGTGGAACATTAAAAGCAAATACGTAACTTACACCAATAACACTTCCAGGTATTGCAAAACTTAACATTGTGCCAAATTCGAAAGCATTTTTTCCTTTAAATTTGTGTCTTGTAAGAAGATACGCTGTTAAAATACCTATTGCAGCAGTAGGAAATGATGAAATTAATGCTATCGCAAAAGTAGTGTTAAAAGAATTCCACGCGGTACCAGTCCACAAAATTCCTCTTTCTTTAATCCATTCAACACTAAATGCTTCAACATAATGTCTTAACGTAAAACTGTGATCTACACCCCACATCTCTACAAATCCACCAAACATAATCATAATATAAATTATAAATGTAAGGAGCGCCCAAGGTAGAACAGTTGAGTAAATTATCCACTTAGTATTATTTGGTAATTCAGGATGAACTCCACTATCACCTTTCCCAGAAATTGAAATATAGGATTTTTTCCCCAACCATTGGTTCTGAAGATAAAATACTACCAGAACGACGGTTAATAAAATCATTGCTAATATTGCAGCTTTAGTTTCATCATACTGTGCACCTACAATTGCAAAGAATATTTCTGTAGATAAAACATCATATTCGGCACCTAGCACTAGTGGATTTCCAAAATCAGCTAAGCTTTCAATAAAGCCAAGCAAAAATGCATTCGCAATTCCAGGTCTCATTAAAGGCAATGTAACAGTTTTAAAAACTTGCCATTTTGAAGCTCTCAATGTTTGTGAAGCCTCTTCCATTGCAGGACTTACACTTTCAACAACTCCTATTAAAACTAAAAAAGCAATAGGTGTAAAAGCAAGAGTTTGTGCAAACCATATTCCTGGTAAACCATAAATCCATCTCGAGGGCTCAATCTCAAATGCCCATTCAAGAAAAGAACTTACAACTCCCGTTCTACCGAATAATATTATTATTGCTAAACCGATTACAAATGGAGGTGTTATGATTGGTAAAACAGATAAAATTCTAATCGTTTTTTTAAATTTAAAACTTGTTCTTGCAATTAATAAAGCAAAACCTAAACCCAAAATAGTTGATGAGAAAGCTGTAAGTGTTCCCATAGTAACAGTATTCCAAAAAACACCACATGCATAATCACTATATAGACAATCAAGACCCCAAATTCCTTTATTAAATATTTTGGTTGAAAAATTACTAATTTCATATCCACCTTCTGTGCCTTTAAAAGCAACAGCAAACATTCTAAAAATAGGAAAAAAAACGAAAGTTGAGACCAGAATAATTATGCTTCCAATACTGCCTACAATAAAATTATCTCCATTTAACCAGCCTCGTGAGGATAGCCCGTGTGTAATATAAAAAATAAATGTAGAGCATAAAAGAACTGCCCCAGATCCTACTCCAAATTGATTTTCTACATCACCAAAAATCGATTGAAAAATTTCAAAATTCCATCCTCTTATGCCAATCGAAAACCCCTGAAGAATAAAATAAAAAATGCCAAACAATCCTGAGTACAAGAAAATTTTGGAATAAATTGGATTATTCTGATTTAATTTTAAAGTTGACAATGGAAAAAATAAAGGAACAATTAAAGGTAGAAGCCAATATTTTTTATTTATAAATACCTGTGGTAATACAGAACCGTAATCTTCTAAAGAATATTCTAATATCCAGTTTATTGAGAAAAACCCGTCACCTGTTACATACCATGGAAATATTAGGAAACCCAATACTCCGATGAGCATCCAACAGATAACGAGCCCTCTCATTATAATTCCTTATCTAGGAATTACAGAAACATCGTTATCCCATTTGGATAACAAACTCGCTCTAGTACTTTTATCTCCATAAACTTTAAAATTATAATCAATTAAGTTTATTGTTGATAAGTCTGGAGCATCAGGATCAGCTTTTGCTTTAGTATTGGATGGCACTTGCAAAGATTTTCCTGAAGTGAAGACCATAGTTTGAATAGCGGGACTTAATGCCCAGTCATAAAACTTTTTAGCTTCCTTCATATTTCTTGCACCTGCAATAATACTCATAGATCCAACTTCATAACCAGTTCCTTCAGCTGGAGAGACCGTAACAACCGGCAAACCTTTTTTTGTTTGTTTCACACCATCATGTTGGAAACAAATACCGATTAAGTTTTCACCTCTACCAGTTGCCTTAATTGGCGCAGAACCAGATTTAGTATATGTATTTATGTTTGCATGAAGTTTTTTCATGTAATCCCAACCTTTATCTTCTCCAAATATTTGAAGAATAGTGGCTAAGGTAGTGTAAGCAGTTCCAGATGAGTTTGGATTTGCTACTTGTATTTCACCTTTATATATTGGTTTTGTTAAATCCATCCATGATTTTGGAGCTGGAAGACCTTTTTTTGCTAAAAGATCTTTGTTGTATCCAAAACCTAATGCACCAACATAAATTCCTACTGATTTAAAATCAGCATTTTTTGCTTGGTTCTGAGCTGCAGGTAATAAATCATTAAAATGAACAGATTTATATTTCTCAGTTAAATTTTCTTGTGCTGCAGTTAAATGTGGATCACCTGTTCCACCAAACCAAACATCTCCTTTTGGATTTGATGCTTCTGCTTTTATTTTTGCAAAAGTTTCACCACTACTTGCTCTTGTCATAGCAACTTTTGTTCCAGTTTCTTTTTCATAAGCTTGTTCAAGCATTTCACAAACATCTATTTCAACGCTGCAATATAATGTTAGTTTTGCAGCTGAAGCTTTATTTGTAATGCCGAAAAGTGTTAATGAAAGAACTAGAGCCATAGAAGCTACTTTAAGTATATTTTTCATATATCCCTCACTTTTTTATTAGTTAATGATAATAAATTTAAACGACTAATGTTAATCTTTTGTTACTTTAAATTTAAAGATAATTTTAATAAATAAAAAAAATATTCAATTTATAGTTTAATTTTCAAAACAATTATGTTTACATAAATTATGAACGAAAAAGAGCTTAAAAATTTAATTATTAAAATTTTTACTAATTTTAAATTAAGCAGAAAACACTCTATAGTTTGCGCAAATGCAATTATTAACGCAGAGCTTGTAGGTGCGCCTTCACATGGATTGTCTCGTTTAAAAATGTACTGTGAAAGAATCTCAAAAAAAGTCATTAATCCGAGACCTAAAATTACTGTAAAAAATATATCAAAATCTATATCAATAATTGATGCTGATAATTCTATAGGTTTTGTTGCAGCAGATGAAGCAATTAAAAAAACTATACAAAATGCAAAAAAAACAGGGATTGGGTTAGTTGCTGTAAAAAACAGCGGACATTATGGACTATCAGGGTATTACGTTGAGCAAGCGGTTAAAAAAAATTTAATAACATTCGCATTTACAAATGCTCCTCCAGCTATTGCGCCTTTTGGTGGAAAAAAATCAGTCTTTGGAACTAATCCAATATGTTTTGGAACTCAAACAAATAGTAAGGTTCCGTTTATACTAGATACATCAATGTCTATGATTAATAGAGGTAAAATTAGGATTGCAGAAAAGTTAGGAAAAAAAATACCATATGGCGTTGCTTTAAACAAATTTGGTAAACCAACTACAAATGCAAAAGAAGCTCTTGCTGGGGTACAACTTCCAATAGCTGGATTTAGAGGATCTGGATTAGCCTGGATGGTAGATATTTTAACTGGAGTATTTGTTGGAAGTAATCATGGTGGCAAAGTAAAAGACCCATTTGATGATTTCTCTGGGCCACAAAATATCGGTCACTTATTTTTAGCATTTAAAGACAATCTATTTGTTAAAGATTATAAAAAAGAGATAAAAAAAAATATTAAAAGAATAAAAAAAATACCTAATTTAAAAGGACAAAAAATATTTTATCCCGGGGAGCAAAAGTATTTAAGAACAAAAACAAACTCCAAAAAATCTATAAAAATTCCAAAAAATATTAAAAAGGATTTAGATATTCTCTTAACTAGTTAACCTGCAAAATAACCTAGTATTCCGATAGATAAACAGACTGAAAGTATTATTATTTTTGACTGAAGTGCCTCTTTTTTCTTTTCAGTGATTACTCGTTTCTTTAGAACATCTATATTTACTTTACGAGGGGACATTCGAATTACTCTTCGTTTTTTTTCAGGTATTTCAATATTAGATGTTCTGTTTAAGCTTTCAGTACTCATTAAATTATTAAAACATAAAGTAAAAAATTTTACAGATTTTAACTGTTCAAAATGGGTTGACTCAAGTTTTAAAATTGTTCAAATTGGGTTTTGATACATTATGAAGCAGCTACCAAGTGTAAATTCAGAACTAGATGATGAACTGATCGATAAAATTTTCAAAAATCATTTTGATATTTTAAGTCCTTTTTTTTTAAAACTTATGTCTGAATGGACAATCGGTGCTTATAAAGTGTTTAAAGATATAGATACTTACACGATTTTAATTTATTTGATTAGTAAGCAGTTTGATTTTTACAGACGAAATAATTTAAATATTACTTTCAATGATTTTTATAAGGATAAAACATTAGAGATTGAGAAAATTAACCTTATAAGAATATCAAAGGATCTTAAAATACCAAAAGAAAGTGTCAGAAGAAAAATTATATCCCTGGAAAAAAGGGGAATAATTAAAAAAAAGGGCAAGAAGATTACAATAGATAGAAGTGCTTACAATTCAACACAGCCAAATGATACTTTAAAAAATATATGCACACTTTTATCTGTTTTTAGTCAAATTTTAAAAGAAGAAAAAGTTGTAAAAAACGAAATGTCCAGTAATGAAATTAACAATTTAATAAAACATAATTTCTCATTTTGCTGGTATCAATTTTATAAATTTTTATTCCCTTACTGCTTAAGATGGAAAAATTATTTTGGTGATATGGAAATATTTACTATTTTAGCAACTATAATTTTGAATAATAATTCAAAAATTGGAAGGCAACTTAAAGGAGTTGATAGTTATTTAGATAAATGGAGAGATAAAATTATTAATAAAAAAATAAAAGGAATTAATGCAATGTCTATTTCTGAAATAACTGGAATACCACAAAGAAAATGTATTTCTTTAGAATGTGGATTACAAAATGGAACTTTAGCTGTA
>CACBMY010000002.1 GCA_902540545.1 uncultured Pelagibacteraceae bacterium | reverse complement strand
TCATTTGAGGAAAATAAAACTTTTAATAAGTCAAATGTTGAAAGATTTATTAATTTTCATAAAAAAAAATTAAAATAAAATATCATGAATTTTGAACCAAGTCGGGCGCAAGCCACCAATAAACTAGATAATTTTGTTGAAAATAATCTTTCTGATTATTCAAGATTGAGAAATTTTGATTTTGGTCCAGATAAAAGATTAAATATATCTTGTATTTCTCCATATATATCTCATGGAATATTAAATGAGTTAGAAGTTATAGAAAAAGTCTTAAAGAAATTTTCATTTTCTAAAAATGAAAAATTTATTCAGGAGGTTTTGTGGCGCACTTATTGGAAAGGATGGTTAGAATTAAGACCTAATGTATGGACAGATTACATAATTGAACTAAAAATTATAAGAGAAAAATACAAAGATAATAAAGATTATTTAAATGCCATTGATGGAAATACAAATATAGAATGTTTTAATGAATGGATCAAAGAATTAAAAGAATTTAATTACCTTCATAATCATACAAGAATGTGGTTTGCCAGTATCTGGATTTTTACTTTAAATTTACCTTGGCAATTAGGAGCTGAATTTTTTATGAAGCATCTCTATGATGGAGATGCAGCATCTAATACATTGGGATGGAGATGGGTTGCTGGGATACAAACACAAGGTAAGCATTATTTGGCAAGTGAATGGAATATAAAAAAATTTACTAATAACAGATTTAATAACATTAATTTAAATGAAAATGCACCACCTAAAGTTAGCGAAAAAATATACAAGGCTGTCTTAAAAGATTTTAGTAATCCAGTAAGTTTGGATGAGCAAAATTTAATTATTTTTGATAATAATCTTTCTTTTGAGTTGACTGATTTCAAAGACCATAAATTTAAAAAGATTTATTTAGTTAATAATAATAACGACAGTAGAAATATTAAACTTAGTGAAAAAACAGTGAAATTTAAGACTGATTTAATTCAGGATCAAAAAAGAAGGTTGGATGAAAAATCTTTGGATTGTGAAATTATTGATATTGGCAACCTTAAAACAATTGAGAATAGTTATTTTTTATATCCTTGTGTTGGAGAAAACTTAGATTTTTTAACTTCTCAAGGAATAAATAATATAAAATTTCTATATCGTAATTTAGACCGAAGTTCTTGGAAATATTGCAATAAAGGTTTTTTTAATTTCAAAAAGTATATACCGACTATAATTAAAGAATTTTTTTAAAGAACTATTGTAAATTATAAAAATTATGAGATAACAATAATATGAATAACCCGCAAGTTCTTGAAATTATTGAAAATCTTAAAGGCAGAAGGAATTACGAAGAAAAGAAAGCTTCAAAATTAGGTTTCAACTCTCTTTACGCATACATTGAAAATAAAATATTAAAAGAGAAAGAAGCTGAAGCAGCAAAAATTCTTGAACAATCAGCCCCTAAAGAAGAAGTGATTGAAACAAAAAAACCAGAGAAAAAGAGAAGCTGCTCTTGTTGTTAATTAGTTATTTTTTGAACATTTCTTTGAACAATATTTCACTTTATCCCAGTTTAATTTCCATTTTTTTCTCCAAGTAAAAGGTCTCTTACATACAGGGCAAATTTTTGTGGGTAAATTTTCTTTTCTCACTATGCAGTATTTTGTTTAATAAATTTTTCTGCCTCAGCTAAAATTAATTTTTTTCTATCAGATTTCATTTTATCGAAAATTCTAACCATCATAGAAAGTCTAGGATTTTTTAAAAAGAAGGCTCTATTTCTATTTATGAATCTCCAATAAAGACCATCCATGGTATTGCACCATTCTCCTTTTTTAAAATCCATCATTTTCATGAAATAAGCGGAGCCGCAAATATATGGTTTTGTTGCAAAGATTCCTCCATCACTGAAAAGCCCCATTCCATAAACATTCGGGACCATTACCCAGTCAGAGGAATCCACAAACATTTCCATAAACCATTTGTAAACATACGTTGGCTTAACTTCACATAAATTCATTATGTTTGATAAGATCATTAACCTTTCAATATGATGTGACCAACCATAATTCACTGCATTTTTAATAGCATAATCTAGAGGTGGTAATCCTGTTGTTCCTTCGTACCATGAGTTTTTCATTTTTCTATTTTGTTTAAAAAAATTTCTAGTTTCCATTTCTTTTGAATAGCTTTGATATATTCCCCTCATAAATTCTCTCCACCCGATTACTTGACGAATATAACCCTCTAAGGAATTTAGTTTTATTTTATTTTTATTGTGAAAATCTAAAACTTTTTTAATTATAAATTCTGGAGTTATAAGACCTAAATTGATGTAAGGACTTAAAGCACTATGAAATAATATATTGTCTTTCTGATCAACTGCATCTTCATAATCCCCAAATAAATTTGATTTTTCTTTAATAAAAAAATTTAATAATTTAATTACATCATCATATTCCGTAGCAAACCAAAAGTCTTTCGTATTACCTGGGTGACTTTTAAAATTTTTATCAATTAAAATTTTTAGTTTTTTGGTATGAGCAGTCTCAGTAATTTTAGGAAATTTGGGTATAGATATATTTTTTGGAAGTTTATTTCGATTTTCTTCGTCAAAACTCCATTTGCCTCCTTCTGGATTACCATCTTTTTTCATGAGTATATCCAAATCTCTTCTAGTCTCTTTATAAAAAACTGCCATAAAAGGTTTTTTTGATTTCGATAAATAGTTTTTAAATTTTTCTCTAGAATTTAAAAACATTGGTGTTTGAATAATATTCCATTTAATTTTTTCCTTTTTTAAAAAATTGGTAATTTTATTTTCAAAAAACTTATCCTCAATTTCGAAACTTGAAATTTCTTTAATTTTTTTTGTTTTAATTATTTTTTTTAATTTTTCTGTGTAATCCAGCTTGAAAGATTTATCCTCGATCGAAGAATATTCTAATTTAAATCTATTTTTTTTTAGTCTATCTGCGTGAGATCGCATGCAAGATAAGAACAATAATATCTTTTGTTTATGATGCTTTTCGTATGTACAAAGCTGATAATCTTCAGCCATAAAGAAAATGTGGTCTTTTATGTACTTTTCAAGATATTTTTCCGAGAAAAGCTGATTTCCAAGTAGAAAAAATAATTTCATTAACTATATATAACTCTTTAAAAATTTATGTCAGAAAAATATTTAGTAGTAGGTGCGACAGGATCTATCGGATCTAATTTGGCCGAACAGTTACATACAGCCGGTAAAGAAGTGCATTTAGTTGGTAGGGATGAAGAAAGAACAAAATCTTTATCTGAAAAACTAAATTGTAAATATACAGTCTCTGATGTTTTAGAAAATGGATTTGTTGAAAAAATTAAGTCCGAAATAGATGATATCAAAGGTGTAGCTTATTGTGTTGGTTCAATTGATTTAAAGCCTTTGAGAATGGTTTCAGAACAAGATTTTACAAAATGTATGAAACTAAATTTATATTCCGCAGTAGATTTAATTAAAGTTTATCAAGAAAGTTTAAAAAAAAATAAAGGATCGATTGTTTTGTTTTCAACAGTTGCTGCTCAAAGGGGTTTTACAAATCATGCAATTATAGCTTCAACTAAAGCAGCTGTTGAAGGATTAACTGTTTCTTTAGCAGCAGAATTTGCTCCCAATATAAGAGTAAATTGCATTGCTCCAAGTTTAACTAATTCAAAAATTGCAGAGCCAATGCTTAAAAATAAAGTTTTAGCTGATGGTATAGCAAAAGCCCATCCATTAAAAAGACTTGGAGAAGGTAAAGACTCAGCTTCGCTTGCAAAATTTTTAATAACTGAAGACAGCTCTTGGGTTACAGGACAAATTATTGCAGTCGATGGTGGTAGATCAAAACTTTCATAGAGTGAGGAAATTATTATTTCTTTTATCCTTAATATTATTCTCAACTAATTCATTTAGTAAAAATTTTAATTTTAATAAAATTGTTGAATTAGAAGCACCTTGGGGTTCGTCATTCGTTAATGATAATGAAATGATTATTACCGAGAAAGGTGGCAAAATAAAATTTGTTAATATTTCTACAAGAGAGATAAATGAAATTGGTCATAACTTAAATTTTGTAGAATATGGACAGGGAGGATTATTGGATATTCTGTATCATGAAGATTACATTTACATCTCATACACAGAAAATAGAAATAATTGGAAGACTAGTACTTCAATTGCACGTGCAAAATTTAATAAAAATAAATTAAATTTTAAAAATATTTTTCAAGCCAATCCCCCAATTGACTCGCCTTATCATTTTGGTTCAAGACTGGTAATTAAAGACAATTATTTATTTGCTTCTGCGGGTGAAAGAGGTGGGGGAATGATTGCTCAAGATGGAAATAAACATCCAGGAAGTATAATTAGAATTTATCTAAATGGTGGCATTCCGAAAGACAATCCTCGTTTTGAGGGGAAATCAGACTGGCTACCTGAAATATATCAAATTGGTGTAAGAAATCCTCAAGGTTTAGCTTTATCACCTTTTGATGGAAAAATTTATATGAGCAATCATGGTGCAAAAGGAGGCGATTGGTTTGGTGAAGCGAAGAAAGGTGAAAACTATGGATGGAAAATTCTTGGATGGGGTGGCACAAATTATTCAGGTATACCAATAGGACCAAAATGGAAACCTGGTTTTACAAAAGCCATTCAATATTGGGTTCCATCTATAGCCACAAGTGCAATCACAATTTATAAAGGTAATGAATTTAAAGAATGGAATGGTCATGCATTAATTACTTCTCTTAAAGATAAGTCTTTAAGAAAATTAGAGTTTAATGATTTATCAAACGTAAAAGAGGAAATAATATTTAAAAATAAAATTGGAAGAATCAGAGACATACAAATTCATCCTATAAATGGTAAACTATATTTTTTAAATCAAGATGGATTGTGGTTGATGGAAAATTCTAGTTAGTATCAAAAAGTTCTTTAAATAACTTAAACTCACCGATTTTAAAAATGATTGCTTCATCTTTTTTAAATCCAAATTTTTCTGCATTTTGTTTAAACCTTAAAGGTGGCTCTAATATTGGTTCTAATGATAAAACAAAAGTTCCCCAATGCATTCCAATTACTTTTTTACTTTTTAAATCTTTAGCTAGTCCAAGTGCTTCTTCAGGGTTAGTGTGGTAAGCAGAAGAATCTTTAATTGAAGCCATAGGATAAAAATTATATGCGCCAATGTTAATAAATGTTAAATCAATTGGACCGTATTTATCTCCCAATTCTTTATATATTTTTCCAACGCCAGTATCACATGAAAATAATATTTTTTTTCCTTTGTATTCAATCAAATAGCTACCCCATAAAGTTTTGTTAGTATCCGTTAAACTCCTTTTTGACCAGTGGACTGATGGCAAAAAAGTAATTTTTAAATTCTGATTTATTCTTCTTTGATCATACCAATCCATTTCATTTACATCTTTAAATCTATTAATTTTAAAATATTTTTTTAGTCCTAAAGGTACCAGGACTTTAGATTCTTTATAAGGAAATCTCATTATTGTTTTCATATCTTGATGATCATAATGATTATGGGTTAGTAGAAAAATATCTGTTCTTGGTATCTCACTAAGTTTTAATGCTGGTTCGGTAAACCTCTTTGGCCCAAAAAATAAAGGTCCTGCATTTTTTGAAAAAACTGGATCTGTTATTATTGTTGTTTCCCCTAATTTTAATAAAAATGTTGCATGACCTATCCACGCTACATAATCTTCTTTTTGGAAATTATTTAAATCCAATAAAACTTTTTCTCTTTTAATAATATTACTCTCAGGAAAAGTCATATCTAATTTTTTTTTTTCTTTGTTAAAGACCTTAAAAGACCAATTGAAATTCATATCTATCATCTTTGATCCTTCAGGATTTCGAAATGTGCCATTTGATAAATGATGATATTTTTTCTTCATATCCGATTAATAATTTTTTGAAATAATATCTTGAATTGTTTTACTTATAACTATTGTTCCAGCTTTGTTAGGATGTATACCATCTTGTTGATTTAGATTTGGATCAAGAGCAACACCCTCTAGCAAAAATGGAATTAAAGGTAAATTATATTTTTTTGACAATTTAGGATAAATGGCATCAAAATTTTTTTTATATTTAGTTCCATGAGTTGTTGGTGCAACCATCCCAGCTATTATAATTTTTATTTTTTTACTATTAGCAATTTTGATTATTTCTTCTAAATTTCTTTCAGTTTCGTCTGGTTGAATTCCTCTAAGCATATCATTTGCCCCAAGACCAAGGATGATTAAATCAATACCGGGTTCTGATAAACTCCATTCTGCTCTATTCAATCCACCAGAAGAAGTGCTTCCTGACACACTTCCATTTATAACCTTAATATTTAAACCACTTCTAACGAGATTACTTTCTAAAACCAAAGATAAGTGTTGTTCTTTAGGTAGACCATAACCCGACATTAGACTATCACCGAATAGTATAACCTTTTCTATTGCACTTGCATTTATGTGCACTAGAAAGAATAACAATATTTTTATAAATAAACTTTTATTCATGAATACACTTCTTAAATTAAAAAAAATAAATCTCAAATACCAAACTGGGAAGGACAATATCAATGTTTTAAAAAATATTGATTTAACTATAAAAAAAAAAGAAACTGTGTCTGTGGTTGGAGAAAGTGGGTCAGGAAAAACAAGCTTGATTATGTTAATTGGTGGACTAGAACGTCCAACCTCAGGGAAAATTATATTTCAAGACAGGGAAATAACTAATCTTAATGAAGACGAAGTATCTGAAATTAGAAAGCAAAATATAGGAATTATATTTCAATCTTTCTATTTAATTCCAAATTATACAGCTGTTGAAAATGTAGCTTTAACACTTGAACTTAATGAATTTAAAAATCCTGAGAAAGAAGCAAAAAGTTTATTAGATCGATTTGGTCTAAAACATAGATTTAATAATCTTCCAAGTCAATTATCTGGCGGAGAGCAACAACGTGTGGCGATTGCAAGAGCTATTGCAATGAAACCAGATTTGATTTTAGCTGATGAACCAACTGGTAACCTAGATACCGAAAACTCTATAATGATCTCTGAAATTTTATTTAAATACGTCAAAGAAGAAGGGTCTTCTTTAATAATGGTGACACATGATCCAAAATTAGCAGACAAAGCAAAACGAAAAATTAAAATCAAAGATGGAAAAATTAAATAATCCTTCGGAGTCAAGTTTAATATTCAAATATGCTTTAAAGGATTTAAGCAGAAATTATAAAAAAATTTCAAGCATTATTGTAACGCTGTTTATCAGTCTTTTTATTTTAAGTGCTATTTTTACAATCGAAGATAGTTTAAAAAAAGAGCTTAATGATAATGCAAAAGTTCTTTTGGGTGGAGATCTCGAAATCGATTATAACCGTAATCAGGGGGATCTTACTTTAGTCAATAAAGTAAAGGAATTTTCAACTGTCTCACAAATGATAGAGTTCAGTACGATGCTTTCTACGACAGGCAGAGAAAAAAATAAATCGATATTTACAAGAATTAAAACAGTTGATGAAAAATATCCGTTATACGGTGAAGTTGTTTATGAGCCAGAAGATGCTTATGAAAGAATGCAAAAAGAACCCAAGACAATTTTGATTAATGAAAGTTTATCGAAAACCTTAAAGATAAAAATAAATGACAAAGTTAAGGTACAAGATCAAAGCTTCATAGTTGTTGGAATTATAAAATCTGTACCAGATGTAAGTGGGTTTGTAGCTTTTGGAGATTGGGCATTAGCAGGAAAACAAACTTTAGAGATACTAAAACTAAATGGAATAGGTAGTTTTTTAAATTATGAATATAAAGTAAAGTTTAAACCAAGTGATGATCCAGAAAAAATAGAAAGTAAGATCAAAGATATTTTTAAAGATGACCAAAAAGTAAAACTTAGATTTCCAGAAAATTCAGCTAGTGGCTTAAAAAGGATAATTAATAATTTTTCCCAATTTCTCTCTTTAGTTTCAATTAGTGCAATGTTAATTGCTGGAATAGGTATCGCTAATACATTGTTGTCATTTATAAACCAGAATAATATGTCTATAGCTGTAAGAAAAGCTGTAGGATTTTATTCAGGGAATATAAAAACACTTTATTATCTTCAATTATTAATATTATTATTTATTATTACTGTAATTTCTTATGGCTCAAGTTTTTTAATTGTGCCAATTGCAGATAAATATTTATCTGATGGGTTGGGATTAAATGTTTATCCGAAATTCTCTTTAATTAATTTTATAAAAATATTTATTGTAGGTTTGTTAGTTCTTATAATTTTTTCAATACCAACAATAAGTTCAATTGATCAAGTTAAAGCATCAAACCTATTTAGAAATGTATTCCAAAACCTGCAATTTTATTACTCAAAAAAGTCAGTTATTTTGAGTTTTATCTTGTTATCATTTTTAGTTTTATTGTTTACACTAGGATCTGAAAGACCTTCATATAGCTTGGGTTATTTTCTGGCTTTTTTTGTATGTCTCATTGTATTTTTTTTACTTTCTAAAATTATAATTTATTTACTGAAAAAGTTTAATTTTATTTCAAATATCTCTTTAAAAGTATCGATAAAAAATATAACTCAAACAAAAAGTATCACGCCTATTACAATTATGTCTTTAGGCTTAGGTGTAACTTTATTATTAACTTTAGCTTTAGTTGGAACAAATTTTAAAAGAGAAATTGCAAGATCTATTCCAGATATTGCACCTGATTATTTTTTTGTTGGAATTCAAAAAGGTGAAAAGAAAAAATTTGAACAAGGTGTTTACAAAATGAACCCTGATGCGAACATTGAAATAGTGCCTATGGTTTCTTCCGGAATTGTAAAAATTAATGGTGTGAATCCAAATAGCTATATTAAACCAGATAATGATAGCTATTGGGTAATTGGAAGTGAAAGAAGATCCTCTTGGGTTGAAAATATACCAAAAGATAACCCAATTTTAAAAGGAGAATGGTGGGATTTATCTAAACCTGACCAACTTCAGATATCACTTGATGCAAAAGTGGCTAAAGATTTTAATATTGAGTTGGGGGATATTTTTACTTTAAACATTTATGGTCGAGAAATTGATGGAGAAATAGTTAATTTTAGAGAAGTTGATTATCGTGATCTAAGTATTAATTTTGCCATGTTATTTAATCCACAATTTGCAAAAAAAATTCCTCATGAATATTTAGCAACTGCTAAATTTAAAAATCCAGATAATTTTGATGAAACCAAAATGTTAGAAGTATTACCTAGTTTGTCTATGATAAAAATTGCTGATTACTTAAACAAAGTAACATTAGTTTTAAATAAAGTCTTCATAGCTGTAACCCTAATTTCTGGTGTAACAATTGTCATTGGATTGATTGTTATCTCAAGTGCTATAATGGTCCAAGGAAAAGTAAAAGAGTACCAAAATCTTGTATTTAAAATTTTAGGTTTTTCAAAAAAAGAAATTATATTTTCATCTTTGATAGAATTTATAATTATTTTTATGTCAGTAATATTAATTGCAATTTTTTTTGCAGTAATTGGATCAAAATTTATTATGGAGAATATTTTTGAATTAGTTTGGCAATTTGATTTTAAAGTTTTAATTTACCTTGGTGCCTCTATAGGAGCTGTGACCTTGATTTTAATTATGCTAACTAATCTTAAATACTTAAGTCCTAAAGTTTATCCATTAATAAGAAATCAATAGTAAATTTTATTTATTCGCTCTTTTAAAACATTCAATTGTATTTTTAAGCAAACATGCAATAGTCATAGGTCCGACTCCACCTGGAACTGGGGTTAATGCTTTTGCAACTTTTGATACTTCATCAAATGCAACATCGCCAACTAGGCCGTTTTCAGTTTTATTAATACCAACGTCAATCACAATTGCATCTTTTTTAACCCAATCACCTTTTACAAGCTCAGGGATCCCAACAGCAGCAACTATAATATCTCCTTTTAAACATTCACCTTTAAGATCAGTTGTTTTTGAATGAGTAATTGTAACTGTGCAATTTTCTTTCAACAACAACTGTGTCATTGGCTTGCCATTTAAATTTGATCTTCCGACAATTACAGCCTTTTTTCCATTAAGGTTTGGTTCAATTTTTTTTATTAATAAATAACAACCTAAAGGAGTGCATGGAATAGAACTTTCATAACCTGAGGACAGATTACCTACATTCATGGGATGAAATCCATCTACATCTTTCTCTGGCATAATTGCCTCTATAACTTTTTGTTTATCAATATGTTTAGGAAGTGGGAGCTGAACTAAAATTCCTGAAACGGAATCGTCATTATTAAGTTCATCGATTTTTTTTAAAACTTCACTTTCTTCAACACTTTCAGGGTATCTAATCACCTCTGATTTAAGGCCCACTTCATTGGCAGATTTCTCTTTATTTCTAACATAAATTTGACTAGGTGCTAAATCACCGATCAATACAACTGTTAAACCTGGTACTTTGTTATGCTTATCTTTTAAAGATAAGACTTCTTTCTTGAGCTCTTCTCTTAAATCGGCAGCAGCTTTTTTTCCATCAATTAAAATCATTTATTAAAATATTAGTGGTGCAATGTAGAGTTTCATACACATTTCTATGAACCATATCAACAAAAGAAGTACGATAGGAGAAATATCAAATGCACCAAGGTTAGGTAAAAATCTTCTAATTCTCATTAAAATTGGTTCTGTCATTTTATAAGTGAAATCTAATATTAAATATACAAACCGATTGCTTGTATTTATTACATTAAAAGCAACCAACCAACTTATAACGACATTGGCAATTACAACATATGAATAAAGTTTTAAAATTTGAAGAGCTAAATAAAATATAGCGATCATTTTTTTTCAACATAGATAGACTGGCTTGGAAATGCAAAGGCAGCTCCCTTGCCTTCAACAATTTTTTTTATTTCAAGTGCCAAATTTTCTTTTACTTTTAAATAATTAGTCCAACTATTTGTTTTTGTAAAACATCTAACATACATATCAATCGAGCTATCTGAAAATTTATCAATTCTTACAGCGACTCCTACAGATTGGTCATAATCGTCACCTTTGTTTATGTGATCTTCAATTTCGTCTCTTATTGTTTTCAATTGATCAATAGTAGTGTCATATTGAAGAGTTATTATCCAACTAATAGCCCAGTTAGTCTTTCTTGTGTTATTTATCACTGCATTTTCCGCAAATTGAAAATTAGGAATAATTGCCAGTGATTTATCAAATTTTCTTATAACAGTTGATCTAAATCCAATGTTCTCAACAACTCCTTCGATAACTCCATCAACTTTAATCCAATCACCAATTCTAAATCTTTTTTCAACTAAAACTAAAATTCCGGAGATTAAATTTTTAAATAAATCCTGTGCGCCTAATGCTACTGCTACTCCAAATAAACCTAATCCTGCAATTATTGGTCCAATTTTGATTCCCCATAACTCAAGAACAGCGGCTGCACCTAAAATAAAAATTAAAATTTTAAGAGACTTTATAATCCAGCCTATTAATTCTTTTGTCAGGACTTTATCTAATCCACTTAAAATATATGATATAGGCTCAATTATCTGATGTATTATCCAAAATATTAAAATTGTTATTAAAGTTCTGTTAACGTTATCTATGAAACCCCTAGTCTCATTATCAAATGACATATAGTAACTGGCAAAAAAGACACCAAGAACAATTGGAAGAAACCTAGCAGGGCCCTCCATGGATTTTACAAACGTATCATCTAATTTATTGGTTGTTCTTTTTGAAATTAATTCTAATTTTTTTATTACGAGTTTGCTAATTAGACCTCTAAATATTAAAAATAATACAAATATTCCAAGACCCACTATTATCTGAAAGAAATCTACACCAAGAATTCCCTGCTTCCATACAGATAAAAATAACTCATTTAGTTTATTTAAAACGTCCATTTTTAAATTTTATATAGCAAAAACTCCTCTTCACCAGGGTTAAAAAGAAAAATTTTTTTCCATTTTATGTCATTCAATGCTGATGATGCTTTTTCACCCATACACATTAGGTTAGTTTCCATCCAAATATTATCTAAATTATATTTTTTTATTAACGTAAAAAATGTCTTCGCACTATTTTCAGAATATATGTAAACAATTTCTGGCACAGAAGATTTGATATCTCTTAGAAAGTCATCACTTAAATTTTCATTAGGTACTGCAGTATAATTTATAATTCTCTTTATGACATAATTTTCTGAAATTAAATCTTTATCAAGATTATAAGAAACAATTTCACCACTAATGTAGGCCATTGGTCCAATCTTTGGGTCAAAGTTTTGTAAAATTAATTCTTTAAGATTATTTACATTACCCTCAGCACAGAAAATATTTTGAAAGCCTACTTCTTTTGCCTT
The DNA here is from genome assembly GCA_902540545.1 of uncultured Pelagibacteraceae bacterium. Lineage (GTDB taxonomy): Bacteria > Pseudomonadota > Alphaproteobacteria > Pelagibacterales > Pelagibacteraceae > Pelagibacter. The sequence goes on along the minus strand of CACBMY010000002.1, from coordinate 51,344 downwards.
TCTTTCTGTTGCAAGACCAACACAAAAACAAATTATTTTTTTATCTATTTTTGAAATATTTAAATTTTTTAAAGAATTAGCGCTCGTAAAAATAACACCTTTGAATTGGCTAAAATCTATTTCTTGTGTATCTATTTTTTTTATTTGTAATAAGGGTAAGTGTGAAACTTTATGTTTCATCGAAGTAAATTTTAAAATTAATTCTTTACTATCATCTAATGGTCTGGTTAATAAAATATGCATTTTACTTTTTATAAGAACCTTTTGATTGTAATTTAAGCTCTTCTCCCACCATTCTACTAGTAGAATTAATATTATCTTTTTTAACACTTTTTTTTATAAAATACCTATGTTTTCCATCCACAGAAAATAGTTCAGATAATAAATCTACTTTTTCACCATTTGATTTTGCAAATACACCGACTGCGGTGTCACAATCTCCTTCAAGAACTTTTAAAACTTCTCTTTCTGCATTTGCAACAGTTCTTGTGTCTTGATCATTAATATTCTCAAGTAATTTTTTAATCTCATTATCGTCTTCTCTACATTGAATTGCTATAATTCCTTGTCCAGCACAGGGTATAAGTTCGTCAATACTAAATTCTTGTGAAATTTTGTGCTCAAGTTTTAACGAGTCGACTCCAGCTTTTGAGAGAAGTATTGCGTCGTAATCACCTTTTTCTAATTTTCGAATTCTTGTATCAACATTTCCTCTAATTAATTTGTATTTTAGATCAGATCTTTTTTTTTTAAGCTGATACTCTCTTCTATATGATGAAGTTCCGATTACAGAGTCAGGTTCTAAATCTTCAAATTTTATGTTATTTTTACTAATTAAGATTTCATTGGGAGAATTTCTTTTTAAAAAATTATTTGTTATTAAATTGTTTGTTTCTATAGAAGGCATATCTTTGAGTGCATGAACAGCAATATCTATGCTTTTGTTAATTAACTCTTTTTCAATTTGTGTTGAGAATAATCCTTTGCCACCTATTTCTGACAATCTTTCATCTTGTTTTTGATCACCTGTTGTTACTATTTTTTTTAATTCAATCTTGTTTGGAAAGTATTTTTTTAGTTCATTTTTCACATTTTCTGCGTAAATCATTGCTAACTTACTTCCGCGAGTTCCAATAACTATATTTGTTCTTTTCATAAAACTTATTTTTATTACATTCTTATAGTTTAATTGTATTAATTATAAAAAAAAATTTATGACTAAAAATCCAATAATATTAGGAATTGAGACAAGTTGTGATGAAACAGCAATTTCAATTATTCAAGATCAAGAGAGTGGAATACCAAAAATTTTATCGAATATAGTATCGAGCCAATTTGATATTCACAAAGAATTTGGTGGTGTTGTTCCAGAACTTGCAGCAAGGTCTCATGTTGAAAAAATTAATTTAATAGCAAGAAAAGCTTTTGAAGAGAGTGGTATTAGTCTAGGAAAGATTTCAGCTATTGCATCTACCGTCGGTCCAGGATTGATTATTTGTCTTAGTGTTGGTTTAAATTTTGGAAAAGCTTTATCTTCCTCTTTAAATGTTCCTTTTATAGGAATTAATCATCTAGAAGGTCATGCTTTAAGCCCAAAACTTCAACAAAAATTAGAATACCCTTATCTGCTTCTTTTAATTTCAGGCGGTCATAGCCAATATCTCAGTGTAAATGGATTAGGAAAATACAGAAGATTAGGAACAACAATTGATGATGCACTTGGAGAGGCATATGATAAGACTGCTAAAATTTTAGGAATAGAATTTCCTGGTGGTCCAAAACTTGAAAAATTTGCCGAGAAGGGAGATCCATATAAATTTAAACTACCTAAACCGATTATAAATAAAGGTGGTTGCAATCTATCATTTGCTGGGTTGAAAACTGCTATTTTGAAAATTTCGAAAGAAATAAATTTGGAAAAAGAGAAGGTTGATTTAGCTGCATCTTTTCAAAAAACAATAGAGGAAATACTGTATGTAAAAACAAAAAAAGCATTTGAAGAATTTAAAAAAATAAATGAGGAGGTAAAATATAATTTTGTAATTGCTGGAGGTGTTGCAGCTAATACAGGAATTAGAAATAAATTAAATGAAGTAAGTGAGGAAAATAATTTTAGAGCAATTTATCCCGACATTAAACTGTGTGGTGATAATGCAGCTATGATAGCAATGGCGGGTCTAGAAAGGTTTAAAAATAATCAATTTGATGAATTGAGTTTAAAAGCAAATCCAAGAATGCCTCTGGATATAAATGCAAAATTTTTGAAAGGTGCTGGAGTAAAACTATAAACAATTAAATTAATTAATCTCAATAGTTTCTGGTATTTTATTATTAATATAATTTTCGTAGACATTAAAATATGCTTTCTCTAAATTTTTTGTAAACATTCTAGTATTTAATAGAGGCTTGGTCTTAATATTATTTTTTAATTCATTTTTTATCTTAATAAAATAATCATTTTCAGTCGCAATTTTTACAGCTAATTCTTCATATTCTTGTTTAGTATTAGTGATAAGTTTATCTAAACCAACAGATGATAATAAGCTTGAAGTTACACGACTTGCAAAAGAATTTCCTCTAAGTGTAATGATTGGAAGACACGATCTAAGAGAATCGCTCGCTGTTGTGTGTGCATTACAAGGATATGTGTCTAAAAATAAGTCTGCCAGCTTTAATCTGGCAAGATGCTCCGAATGCATCATTCTATTTGCGAAAAGCAAACGATCTTGATCAATTCCTTTTGAAACTAATATTTTTTTTAGATTATTTTTTACAATATCATTATCAACTAATAACCATAAGACACTATTTTGAACTTTATCTAAAATTTTAATCCATGTATGAAACATTTCAGGAAGAATTTTATATGTGTTGTTGAAACAACAGTAAACAAAACTATCTTCAGGTAATCCAAATTCTTTTCTAGAAAATTCTTTTTCTGAAATGCTTAGAGTGGAATCATTTACTTGATATGTATTAGGTAGATATATAATTTTTTCAGAGTAATATTTTTTATTTTGAACTGGAATTACCATCTTATCAGCAATTAAATAATCAATACAATCAGATCCAGTTGTACTAGGGAAACCTAAGTAACTAATTTGTATCGGAGCACATCTCTCAATAAAAAGTTCAAATCTATTGTCTTTAGTAAAACCTTTTAAATCTATGGCAATATCTATATTTAACTCTCTTGATATTTTAACAATTTCTTGAATTGTTTTTTCTTTTACATCAATAAACTTGTCAAAAGATTTTATTACTCTTTTTCTTATTTTCGAATTATCATCTGGACCAAAAGAGAATGCATATATCTCAAATTTTGATTTGTCATGAAGTTCAAACAAATTAGCCATTAAATACATAGTAGCATGGTTATGAAAATCAGATGAATAGTAAGCTATTCGAATTTTTTTGTTTTGGTCTCTCTCTTTTTTTAATGATTTTGATTTTTCAAATTCACTTTCTAAATATATACTTGATGCTTGCATTTGTAAGGACGGAGAGTCATAAAGCAAAAGGACAGAAAAAGGACTTGCAGATTTTTTTCTATCCAAAATTTCTTTTTCTAATATTTTTTTGTTGTTTTCGAAATTATCCCAGTCACATAATCCACATTTTGATTGAAATATAGTCCCTGACAAAAATTTAATTCTTGGATTAATTTTTAAAGCTTTTTCATGATTATATATTGATTTATCCAACGTTTTTAAATCTAAATAAATATTCCCAAGATTTTTATAAGCTTCAGAATAATTTTTATTTAGGCTTATTGCTTTTTTATAATTTATTACTGAGTCTTCTATTAAATTAATTTTTTGTAAAACTTTAGCTTTATTATAATAAGTTAAAGCAAAATCTGGATTTATTTTTAATGCTAAATCATAATTCTCAATTGCTTCATTATATCTTTTAATTTCAAAATAAATATTACCCAAATTATTATGTTCATTAAAGTGGACTGGCTTAATAGAAATTGCTTTTTTAAAAATTATTCTAGCATTTTCATAATCTTTTAATTTTGCATACAAGCTTCCAAGATTATTATAAGCTTCTTTATAATCTTTTTTTATTTCTATAGCTTTATTAAAATTATTTATTGCATTAGGATAATCTTTTAAATCATTGTATGCATTACCCTTGCCAAAATAAGCCTGAAAAAAATTTGGTTTTAATTTTGTAGCCTCATCCCAAGATTGTATAGCCTCATTAAGTTTTTTTTCCTGCAAAAAAGCAATTGATAAATTATTATATAAATCAGCTCTATTTGGATTTATTTTACAAGCTTTTTTAAATAACTCTATGGATTTGCTAAAATTTCTATTTTGAAAACTTATCACTGCTAATAAATTTATTGCATCAAAATTATTTGGGTTCTCATCTAATATTTTTAGACAAATTTTTTCTGCTTTATCAGATTGTTTATTTTGGTAGCAATGAATTGCACTTTTTAATAAATTGATCATAAATTATTAGATTTTAGATTAATAATACTAATAATAATTTAAATGTTAAGATTATTAAAAAACAATATTTAATTATGCAGTATTGGTTGCTCAAATCAGAGCCTGATGTTTGGTCCATAGATCAACAATTAAAAGTAGGCGCAAAAGGTGCCAACTGGGATGGTGTTAGAAATTATCAAGCAGCAAACAATTTAAAAAAAATGGAGAAGGGTGATCTTTGTTTTTTTTACCATTCAAATATTGGTAAAGAAATCGTTGGAATAGTTGAAGTAATTAAAACAGCATTTATCGACCCAACAGATAAAGAGAAGCGATTTGTAGCAGTAAAAGTTAAGTATAAAAGTAAACTAAAAAGACCAGTTTCCCTTGAAAACATTAAAAAAAATAAAGATTTAAAAGATATTGCACTAATAAAACAAAGCAGACTGTCTGTTATGCCAATTGACACTAAATGCTGGAAAATTATTTTGAAGATGGGTAGTATCTGATAAGTATAATCCATGCCAAAAAAAAAAGTTAAAAAAAAAAAGAAAAAAATAATCACTAAAAAGAAATCTAAGATAAAGTCTTTTGCACCAAAACAAGAAAAAGAACTTATATACAAAACAAAGAAAGATTGGATTAGTAAAGCTTTAGTAAATAAATCTCAGTATGAAAAAAAGTATAAAGCTTCAATAAAAGATAATGATGGATTTTGGAAAAAAGAAGGAAAAAGAATTAATTGGATAAAGCCATATACAAAAATTAAAGATGTTAAATATAGCAGTTCGGATGTTAAAATAAAATGGTTTTACGACGGTACTTTAAATGCATCAGCGAATTGTATTGATCGACACTTAAAAAAAAATAAGGACAAAACTGCAATTATATGGGTCGGTGATGATCCAAAAGTTCAAAAGAAAATTTCTTATAAAGAATTACACAAAGAAGTTTCTAAAGCTGCAAATGGCCTTAAAGAATTAGGAGTTAAAAAAGGTGATAGAGTAACAATTTATTTAACCATGATACCAGAACTTGCATATACAATGCTGGCATGTGCAAGAATAGGAGCAGTGCATTCAATAATCTTTGGAGGATTTTCTCCAGATAGTATTTCTGGAAGAATAAACGATTGTGAATCTGATTATCTTATTACTGCAGATGAAGGTATAAGAGGTGGAAAAATAATACCTCTAAAATCAATTGCTGACGAAGCTTTAGTAAATTGCCCAAACGTAAAAAAATGTATTGTTGTTAAAAGAACAGGCAATAGAATAAATTGGGATGAACGAAGAGATGTTTGGTACCACGAATTAACAAAGAAAGTTTCAAATAAATGTGAGCCTGAAGAAATGAATGCAGAAGATCCTTTATTTATTTTATATACCTCAGGATCAACGGGAAAACCAAAAGGGGTGATGCATACAACCGGTGGGTATATGGTTTACGCATCAATGACGCATCAATATATATTCAATTATAAACCTAAAGATATTTATTGGTGTACAGCTGATATTGGTTGGGTAACTGGTCATAGTTATATTATTTATGGGCCGTTATCCAATGGAGCAACAACTATAATGTTTGAAGGAATTCCAACTTATCCTGATAGTTCAAGATGGTGGCAAATCGTTGATAAATATAAAGTGAATATTTTTTACACAGCTCCAACAGCAATAAGAGCTTTAATGAGAGAAGGTGATAAGCCTGTTAAAAAAACATCAAGAAAATCGTTGAAATTATTAGGAACCGTGGGTGAACCAATCAATCCAGAAGCTTGGGAATGGTATTATAAAACTGTTGGAGATTCGAACTGTCCAATTGTTGATACTTGGTGGCAAACGGAAACGGGTGGAATATTAATCAGTCCACAAACAGGAGCTATAAATTTAAAACCAGGTTCAGCAACAAAACCATTTTATGGTATTAAACCAGTAATAGTTAATAAAGATGGAAAAGTTTTAAAGGGAGAAGCAGAGGGTCGTTTATGTATCGCACAATCTTGGCCAGGTCAAATGAGAACTGTATATGGGGATCATCAAAGATTCATTGATACTTATTTTTCACAATTTGATGGCAAATATTTTACAGGTGATGGGTGCAGAAGAGATAAAGATGGATACTACTGGATCACAGGAAGAGTTGATGATGTAATTATTGTTTCTGGACATAATCTTGGAACTGCCGAAATAGAAAGTGCATTTGTCGCTCATCCAAAAGTTGCTGAGGCTGCTGTCGTTGGATACCCTCATGATATTAAAGGTAATGGTTTGTATTGTTACGTTACTCTAAATGTAGGAGAAGAATCAACTTTAGATTTAGAAAGAGATCTAAAACTTTGGGTTAGAAAACAAATTGGTCCAATAGCTACACCAGATCTAATTCAATTTTCACCTGGACTTCCAAAAACTAGATCAGGTAAGATTATGAGAAGAATACTTAGGAAAATAGCAGCCAATGAGCATGATCAATTAGGTGATACAACAACCTTGGCAGATCCAAGTGTAGTAAAAAGTTTAGTTGAAAATAGAAAAAATACTTAAAAATTTATTAATTCGATAAATTCCTTTTTAACATTATCCCATTTCAAGATCATAGAGTTCAAAACTATTTTTTTGTCTAAAGATTTTAGTTCTTCAGCTATAGGCGACCATTCATATAAAGACAATGCACTAGTATTAAAGGGTAATGACTCATGGTATTCATTCCAATTAATTTTTTCATATCTCTCAAGAAATTTTTTTTTTGCATTTTCATATATTTCATTTGGCATTTCATTTTTTTGAAGTTCATTATCCAAAATTTGAAAATAGATTTCATTTGCTTTTTCGATGTCATGTTGATTTCTGATATTTTTTAAAAAAGAGATGGTATAAAAAGTTAAATCTTGTAAAGCAATTGAGTAAATATTCCATTTAGCTTTGTTAATTGAACCTAAAAATATCTCATCCTCAAACATCAATACATATTTTGCTCCCATTCTTGTTTTAAGATATCCATATAGAGTTACTTGACTTACCCATGCAGATTTTTTTTGAATGAATTCTTTTAAATCAGAATAATTTTCGATTTTTTTTGTTTTTTTGAAATATTTTAAGAATGGAATGAAATATTCCTTTAAATACTCAAATTTTAAATCTTTGAGCTTTAATTTGTATTTAATGCCCATTTAGATCCAATATTACCACTTTTACTATAAATATATGCCATTTTTTACTCTTTAATTATTACTTTAAATGAGTATGAATTATATCTTTAACCTATAGGGAGGATTAAAATAATGTCAAACAAAGAAAAGCACTGGGAAAAAACCAAAGGATTGATGATTATTACTTTAATTATTTGGTTCGTTTTCGGTTATCTTATCTTCATGTTTGGTTCTGACCTAAACACTTCAAGTTTTATGGGATATCCATTAGCGTATTACATGTGTGCGCAAGGTTCCATCATTGCATTTGTAGTCCTTATTTTTTGGTTTGCAAATCGACAGGAAAAAATCGATGAAGAGTTTGGTTTTACCGAAAAGGAGGATGATTAATGTTTAAAGGCAATTTTATTGACAACCTACCAAAAATTTACGGAACATATACTGGGGGCTTCATTGTATTCATCATATTGATGGCCATAGCAGAGCAAGCAGGTATGACCGCTAAAACAATTGGTATTTTGTTTGTCGCCTTTACAGTTTGTATATATGCCTTGATTGGGTATTTATCTAGAACTGTACAAGTAGACGCTTATTATGTTGCTGGAAGACAGGTGCCAACAGTCTTTAACGGAATGGCAACTGCAGCTGACTGGATGTCAGGTGCATCATTCGTTGCGATGGCTGGTGGTATTTACTTTGGTGGTTATACTTATATGGCTTTCTTAGTCGGATGGACTGGGGGATACGTTTTAGTATCATCACTTTTAGCACCATACTTAAGAAAATTTGGATGTTACACTGTGCCAGATTTCATTGGAACAAGATATGGCGGAAACTTTGCAAGGTTTTGTGCTGTAGTTGTTTTAACATTGGCTTCTTTCACTTATGTAACAGCTCAAATTAACGCAACAGGAACAATTGCATCAAGAGCACTAAGTATTCCATTTGAATTAGGAGTTTGGGTTGGACTAGTAAGTATTTTACTTTGTTCAATGCTAGGCGGAATGAGAGCAGTAACTTGGACACAGGTTGCACAATACATAGTATTGATTATTGCTTACTTAATTCCAGTATTCTGGATTAGTAACAAATCAGGATTTGGTTTCTTTCCACACTTTATGTTAGGTGAGGAAGTGGCTAGATTAGGTGAACTTGAGTCGCAATTTGGATTAGTTAAAAATGCTGCTGCAGATGTCAAAGCTGCAGGTGTACCAGGTGGTCTAAAATCTATCGCTGTATCACACGCAGGTGTGCCAGAAGGTGGAATGGCTGCATGGAAGTTTATTTCATTAGCACTATGTATGATGGTAGGAACAGCTTCTTTACCTCACATTTTGATGAGATACTTCACTACTCCAAGTGTTAAAGCTGCAAGAAAATCAGTGGCATGGTCACTATTCTTTATTGCATTGCTTTATACTTCAGCGCCAATGCTTGCAACATTATCCAAAATCTCACTAATAGATCCAAACTTACCAACAGGTATTATTGGAAAACCAATTGCTGAAATTATGCAAATTGAGTGGGTAAATGCTTGGATTAATGTAAAACAAGCCTTCATTGCAGACTTTAACGGAGATGGTGTTCTTCAGTTAAACGAATGGTTTATGAGAGGTGACGTAGTTGTACTAGCAACTCCAGAAGTTGCTGGATTACCATACGTAATCTCTGGACTAGTTGCTGCAGGAGGAATGGCTGCTGCGATGTCAACAGCTGATGGTCTAATTCTTGCTATCGCAAACGCTTTATCACATGATATCTATTACAAAATCATTGATCCAAAAGCGGATGTAAGAAAAAGATTGTTAGTTGCTAGAGCACTTCTAATAGTTATTGGTGCCGCTGGAGCATACATTGCATCGATGAGGATTACTAGTATCCTTGGTGCAGTTGCTTGGGCATTTGACTTTGCAATGTCAGGATTGTTCTTCCCATTAATACTTGGTGTATGGTGGAAGAGAGCAACGAGACAAGGAGCAATAGCAGGTATGATAGCAGGTCTTGCATCAGGAACCGCTTATCTAATTTATGTGTATCCTAAGTTTATGGGTAATGCACCTTGGTTAGGTATTGACCATTTACGTTTCGGTATAATCGGAGCGTCGGTCTGTTTAGTTGTAATGGTTGTAGTAAGTTTAATGACTGAAGAACCAGATAAAGCTACACAGCAAATGGTAGACGAAGTTCGTGTTCCATCAGGTAAGACAATACTTGGTAAGCAACACTAAATTAAACTTTTTGGGGGCGATATTCGCCCCCATTTTTTTCAAATAAATGCCATTATATATTTTAGTAATAGACTACATTTTGGGTATCATCATGTGGACTTTAATTGGAAGATCTGCAATGAATATTTTTCAAAAAGAAGATTCTGAATTTTTTTTTATGAAAGTATTTGTTAAATATACAAATCCAATTATTAAAATTTTTAAATTCATAACTCCCAGTTTCATTATTGGACCATTAGTTCCACTTTATGTTGCGTGGTTTTTTTACATGTTTCGATTTTATTTAATGCCTTATTTAATGGGTTATTCTGTAATGGGAATGTTATCGTTTCCATTAGAAAGCGAAATAGCTGCAGAAATTTATAAAATATTTGGTAAATAATAATTCAAATATATTCAAAAATTGATAGTACTAGTTTTTATTTATTAATGAAAAATATACAAATTTCGCCTTCAATACTCTCAGCAGATTTTAGCCAATTGGGTAAGGAGATTAAAAGATTAGAGGAAAGTGGTGCTGACTTAATTCATGTTGATGTAATGGATGGACATTTTGTTCCCAATATAACAATTGGCCCTCCAGTAATAAAAACACTTCGTAACTATACAAAATTGCCTTTTGATGTGCATCTAATGATATCGCCAGTTCATAAATATATTAAAAATTTTGCTGAAGCTGGATCTGATATAATAACAATTCACCCTGAAGCCACAGATAATTTGATTGAATCAATTCATTTGATAAAACAATTAAAGAAGAAAGTAGGTATATCTTTAAATCCAAACACAGAAATAGACGTCATAGAAAAAATTTTAAGCGAAATTGATTTAGTTTTAATTATGAGCGTATATCCAGGTTTTGGCGGTCAAAAATTTATACCAGAAGTCATTGAAAAAATTAAAAAACTTTATCAAATAAAAAAAAGTAACAACTTAGAATTTGATATTGAAGTCGATGGTGGAATAAATTTTTCTAATTCAAAAGAAGTTTTAGCAGCTGGAGCAAATATATTAGTTTCTGGAACAACCATATTCAAAGAAAACAACGGCGATATAAAAAAAAATATAGAAACTCTAAAATCAATGTAAGATGTATTTAAAAAATTCTTTAATTTCAATAAATGAATTTTTTTACTCTTCTAAAAATCAAATAAGAAAATTATACTTAAAATCAAATCTTTATAATAATAAAATTTCAAAAATTGAAATAAACAACATTTCCTACAGACCAAGTCTAAGTATTCTTAGTTGCTTGATTAAATATGATAAAAAAAAGGTTAAAATTGAGGAATTAGAAAAAGAGAATATTTGGAAAAATAAATTATTAAGTGGGAATAATTTAAATAAACTAAATAATTTTTATTGGTTGTTTAGCATTGATTTAAAATCTTCTCCAAATATTACACAATCTATAATTGCTAAATGGATCGAAAAAAATGAAAATTACAATTCATTAACATGGCAGCTTGATATTTTATCAAAAAGAATAATATCTTGGATATCGAACTCTAAATTAACATATGAAAAAAGCGACGACAAATTTAAAAAAAAATTTAATTTTTCTATAAACAAACAAATTAATCATTTAATAAATGAAATAAGTAAATCACAATCTGTTGATGACAAATTATTAGGCTGTACTGCAATAATAATCACAGGACTATCATATGAAAACGAAAAATTTTTAAATTATGGTTTAGAATTATTAAGAGAAATTATTATTAACTCTTTTGACGATGATTATTTTCCAAAAACAAGGAGTATTAGACAGTTAAATTTTTATTTAAAATATTTTGTTCTTGTAAGAGAATTATTAAAGGAATCTTTTAATAATATTCCTGATTACCTTGATGAAATAATCTTTTATCTCGGAAAATCTTATGCAATATTCTCAAAACTTGGACAAAGTTTGCTTTTTAATGGGAATCATCAAAATGACTTAAAAGAATTCAATAAATATTTATCTCTTTATAAATATAAGTTTGAAAATTCGAATAATGAAGTTGGAGGATACGCTATTTTGAAAAATAAAAATTGTATTCTTTCTATGGATGTTGGAAATTCTCCCCAGAAAAGATTTTCACAAAATTATCAAAGCGGAGCGCTTTCATTTGAATTCTTTTACAAAGATAAAAAATTAATTACAAATTCTGGGTATTTTCAGGATTATAAAAGTAAACTAAACCTAATTTCAAAATCTACTGCAGCCCATTCAACACTTATAATTGATAATCATTCAAGTTGTTCATTTAGAAATAGCACAAGCTATAAGATATTAGAAAATGGTTTAAAAATTAGTGAAAAAAATATTGTTAATGAAAAAAACTATTGGTTGATCAAAGCATCTCATAATGGTTTTTTAAAAAAATTTGGAATTTTACATGAAAGATCTTTAGAATATTTTGTAGAAAAAGATAAATTGATAGGAACAGATAAAATAATTTCAAAAAACAAATTAGAGTCCAGAAAATATGATATTAGGTTTCATATGGAGCCAGGTGTTAAATTAACAAAAACTTTGGATAACAAAACTATACTAATTGAAATTGAAAATTCTGGATGGAAATTTTCGAGTGACTGTGAGATTATTAATCTTGAATCAGGTATATATTTCGGTAATAAAAATTTATCTAATGAAAACCAAAATATATGTTTATCAGGCAAAACAAACGATATAAATTCGGAAATTAAATGGGTATTCGAAAAAATTCAGTAAAAATTAAGACTGCTTTAATTTCCTTGTCAGATAAATCTGATTTAAGACAATTATTAAGTTTATTAAAAAAGTATAATATTAAAATTATAAGCTCTGGCGGAACATATAAAAAAATTAAAGGTATGGGTTTTAAATGCTTAGAGGTATCTAAATTTACAAATTCAAAAGAGTTATTAGATGGAAGAGTAAAAACTTTACATCCAAAAATTCATTCCGGCATTTTAAATGTTAGGCAGAGCCAAAAACATCAAAAAGAAATGAAAATTAATAATTATGAAAATATAGATTTAGTAGTTATAAATTTTTATCCATTTGAAAATGTTTTATTAAATAATTCTGGTCACAAAAATATAATCGAAAATATAGACATTGGAGGGCCAACAATGGTTAGATCAGCCGCAAAAAATTACAATGATGTGGTAGTTCTAAGTAACTCAAAACAGTATGAGGATTTAGCTATTGAATTAAATAAAAATAGAGGATCAACGAACTTAGATTTTAGAGAAAAATTAGCTGAAGAAGCATTCATGGAAACCGCATATTACGAATCAAAAATTTTTAATTATTTCAATCAGAAATCTAAAAACCTTTTTCCTAATAAGAATATATTTTCTGGAAAATTAGTTGAGAAGACAAGATATGGTGAAAACCCTCATCAAAAGGCAGCTATATATTCACAAAATAACAAAAAGGAAATTATTCAAGTCAGCGGAAAACAACTAAGTTACAACAACTATAACGATCTTTATGCAGCTTTAAATATATCTAAGACTTTACCAAAAAACAAAGGTTTAGCAATAATTAAGCATGCTAATCCATGTGGGGTCTCCATTGATCCAAACAAAATCAAATCTTTTAAAGAGGCTTTAGAAAGTGACCCAATTAGTGCCTATGGTGGTATTGTATCATGTAACTTTAAATTAAATATTAGTTTAGCTAAAGAAATTAATAAAAATTTTTTTGAGGTAATAGTTGCAAATGGATTTGACAAAAAATCTGTCAAACTTTTAAAAAAGAAAAAAAACCTAAGGCTAATTGATTCAAGTAATGTTGAAAAAAATTTCAAATTTAATTTTATAAATAAATTTAATTCTATTTTAGTTCAAGATCCAGATACTCTGTATTTTTCGAAGAAAGATTTTAAAATAGTATCCAAATTAAAACCTACAGATAAAACTTTAAATAAACTTATTTTTGCATTTAATATATGCAGAAGTGTAAAATCAAATGCGATAGTCATTACGAAAAATTACAAAACGATAGGCATAGGTTCTGGTCAACCAAGTAGATTAGATAGTTGCAAAATAGCTATTGATAAAATGAAAAAATTTCAAAAAATCAACGAAGAAGATGAAATTTTAGCAGCATCTGATGCCTTTTTCCCATTCGTAGATGGTATAGAAAAATTGGTGCAGGCAGGAATTTCAGCTGTCATTCAACCTTCAGGCTCAAAGAATGACAAAGAAATTATTAAATTTGCTAATCAAACAAATACTATTTTAGTGTTTTCAAAAACAAGACACTTTAATCACTAATCAGTTTATCTTATCTATTTTAGCAGCTAGAATAAAATCACTCTCCGCAAGACCTTTAATTGCATGAGTAAATATTTTAATTTTTGCATAGCCCCATCCAAACCATAGATCAGGGTGATGTCCTTCAGTTTCGGCAATTTCACCAACTTTATTTACAAATTCTTGACTTTGTAAAAAATCATCAAATTTAAAACTTTTTATTAAATGAAATCCATCGATTTTATCTTCTATGACCTCCCATCCGTCGACTTGTTTTAGATACTTATGAATTTCTTTTGTGTTAAATGGTGGGATATTACCTTCACATGGTATACATTTTTTACTTGCTAAATCACTCATAATATAAATCCTTAAATGGAGCGGGCAATGGGACTTGAACCCACGACCTTCTCGTTGGCAACGAGACGCTCTACCACTGAGCTATGCCCGCTTATTATATATTTGGAATAAAACTATTTGTTTTTTTAAATTTAAGCAAGTGTCTAAATAATTTATTATTTTAACATGCTTATATGGATTGTTATGAAATTTAAAATGATGTTATTATGGGGGTGTTCAATATATTAATTATAAAAATTATAAGAAGTGACAAGAACAAATAAATTATCAAAATATAACAATATTATTAATGAAATTAAAAGAAAAAATTATAATACAGCTTTAAATTTACTTTCTAAAATTCAATCAAATTCTGATGAAATACATTTAGAGAATAAATTATTTGGTTCAATTTATTTTAAAAAAAAGAATTGGATGAAATCAATCGAATATTTCAAAAAAATTCTAAAAAATGACAGTAAAGATTTAGTTGTGTTAAATAACATTGGAGTAGCACTATATAATACAGGAAAGTTTGAAGAAGCAATTAATTTTTTTGAAAAATTATCTATATATGAAGATAATTCAGTTAATGCTTTTAAAAGTTTAGGCATTTCTTACAAAAATATTGGCAATTACGAAAAAGCGATAGAATATTTTCTAAAAGCACTAAATATAGACAATAATGATTTAATTAAACAAAATTTAATTGATATTTTTAACTATTATATTCCTAAAGAAACAAAAAATTATTATTTTTTAAATTTAAACAAAGAAATTTTAAATATAAACAATGAATTAAATCTTAAAAAAAAATTTGATGAAAAAAATATTAAAAAATTTATTGATCAAAATTTTGATAAATTAGATAATTTAAATTTAGATTATAAAGAAACACAAATTTTTAGAAGAAATACAGTCGATTTGAATTGTGATAGACATTTTAAAGTATTTAATAAATATAAAATAATACCGAAGTATTGTTTCGACTGTTATAAAATTCAAATTGATGTAATAAACGTAATTAATCTTATCAAACTTTTTTTTATTTTTAACAAAATTAATCTAAAAAATAATAATATAAGAAAATGTGTAGTAGAGACTAGAAATAAAGTGATTGGAAATTACAAAGGATATGTGTTTTGTACTGGTTTAAATGAAGCACGTGAATTAATTGAATTGTTTTCAAATGAAATTAAAGAATCAGGCATAATTATTAAGAAAATTAAAATTAAACATGGATGTACAGAGTTTTATAAAGAATATCCCGAGTATGAAGAAATTAATTACAATGGTGAACAAAAATTTAAATATCAGAATAATTGGAAAAAAAAAGAAGATCTATTAGACGAAAGACTTCAAAATGAACACATGAAAAATGAAAAAGTCATTGGACCAACGATTAATAAGATAAATTTATCAGATATTTTAATTATTAGAAATTGGTTAGCATACGCGTGTTTAATAGAAGATAAGTCCTATACTCAAGTATTTAGTAAAGAAATAAAATCAAATTTCATATCTGAAACAATAAAAGATCAAATAAATTTTAGGAAAAATTACTAAACTTTATTTAGAAGAAAATAATATTTGTCGTATTTAGATTGATTAGTTTGACTTATCTGTTTTCTTATTTGTGAAGAGCTAATAGTTTTACTAAATAAATCTTTTCTTTTATAAAAATTTAATATTTGATCATTCCAATTTAACTCACAAAATTTATAAACGTCTTGGGAGATTTTTACAGAATTAGATGTTAATTCATTTAAATCTACTTCAAATATTCTTTCAGGAAATTTTTTTTTATAATAAGAAATTGTATTTTGATATAATCCAATATAATTAATTATTGTTTTTAAAGAAAGTGTCCACGATAATTCTGGCAACATTGAAAAATATATTGATAATATGGAGTCTTTTATATCTCTTTTGGTATGTATGAATTTAGCATTAGGAAATATTTTTAGAATAACTTCAATATTAAAAATATTTTCTAAAGACTTATCTATAAATACTATATCCTCTTCTTTATAACTATTTAAATCATATCTCTCATTGATAGATTTTTTAACTAAAGATAAATCAATTTTAAAAAAAGTTTTATCAGCATCATATTCTTTATTAAATATTTTATCTCTAATTTGATCAAAAATTGCAATATTAAAGAAATTACTTTCTCCATATGATTTAATTTTTTTTTCATTTGTTGAAATCAAAGATTCTATAAGAGTTGATCCTGATCTTGGTAAACCAATTACAAATATTGGTTGTGCTTTTTGATAAACGTTATTAGTACTATTAATAAAAGTTATCTTTTCGTGGAAGTTTTTCAAAACCCTTTCATAGTAAAATAAAGACTGTTTGTTATACGTAGCATTGTTTTCAAATGATAGCGTATGATATTGTTGAAGAAAATTTAATTCTTTTTTTAAATTATTTTTTTCTCTTTCTTTTTTTGAAAAAATAAAATTTATTAAGCTCCTATCTCTTTTACTAATTTTATTATCATTTAAAATATTAGCTAAATAGTTTAAGTCTTCTTCTTTTAAATGATTTTCGGATAAGGAAAATAATCCGTAGTATGCATAAATGTAACTTCTATTAATCCCTAATAATCTTCTAAAATTATTTTCTGAATTTTTTTTATCTCCAATATTAAGGTATAAAATTGCTAAATTAAGTATACATCCTATAGAATTTTCATTTTTTTCTAAATATTTTTTATAGAATTTAATTCCACTTTCAAAATCTTGTAATTCAGAATAAACTCTACCAAGATAAAAATAAATATCATATTTATTTGGGTTTAATGTTAATAAATTCTTAAATAACTTTAAAGCTGCTGGAAATTTTTTTTGTTTTATGAGATTTTGTCCAGTTGTCAGATCCATTTTTTTTAATATAAGTAAGCTTAAATAACAAATAATTGATACATTATGAATATACAAGATCTACCAACAACTATTCCCGTCTTTCCATTATCTAATTTTATAATGTTTCCTGGGACTAATATCCCATTAAATATTTTTGAACCGCGATATCTTCAAATGATAAATGATAGTATGAAAAAGCATAGAATGATTGGTATGATACAACCTAAGAAATCAGGAACTTTGAAAAAACCTGATTTGTACGAAATTGGTTGTATAGGAAAAATCACTAGTTTCAATGAAACTGAAGATGGTAGAATACTAATAATTTTAAATGGAATTTGTAGATTTAAAGTCAAATCTGAATTGAATACAGAAAAATTATACCGAGAGTGTAGTGTGCAGTATAATAATTTTAGAAACGATATATCTAAAAAAAGCAACGAAGTTAGTTTTTCTGATTTAGATTTAATAATGGAAAATATGAAAAAGTTTTTTAAAAAACAAGGTTATATAGTTAATCTTAAAGACTTAGAAAAAAAAGATTTAAGCCAGACACTTAATGACCTATCTATGGCTTCACCATTTTCGTTAGAAGAGAAACAGATATTATTAGAAAGTCTAGATGTAAATATTAGAAAAGAAAAGATGGAGCAGATTTTAAACAATTATATCAAAGACGAATTTGAAAATACGACTATTCAATAATTACAAATAAAGCCCTTTATCTGAAATAATATTAGAAAACTTTTTAAACATATGATTTTTATTTAAAATACTTAACAATGGCTTTGAAATTAAATTATCTAGGTCATTATCAACTTTAAAAAATTCATATATTCCGTCAATTGCTTTGCCATATAAATAGTTTAAATGTTTAGTTGACATTTGAAAATCATTTCCGACAGAGGAATCTATGGGTAGACCTAAACTTATTCTACTATCTATAATACCAGCTAGGATTTTTATATCTCTAATAGTCATATTAAATCCTTGGCCAGCTAAAGGATGTATACGGTGAATAGCGTCCCCAAATGCTAAAATATTATCATGAGTATAATTTCTAAGCATCATAAATCCAAGATTAAATTTTTCTATATCAGTAACTTTATTGATTTTATAAAATGAATTGTATTTTTTAAATAACTTTAAGAAATCGTTATTATTTATTTCTTTGCCCTCATAAGAAAAAACTATTGAGGTTTTTGTATTTGAAATAGGTAAAAAAGCCAAAGGTCCATTTTTAGTAAATATTTGTATTGCATTAGTATTATTAATTTTCTTATGATTAATTACAAATGTATAAGCACAACTTTCATACTTTTTAAAAATTCTGTTTGTAAAATATTTTTTTGAAATAATATTATTAATTTCACTGTTAATTACCAAGTCATATTTTTTTATTTTATTAACTAAATTAGATTGGAATGGGTTTTGTTTAATAATATTTATAGACTTATTTTTTTTTATTTTTTTATACAAGATATCTTTCAATTTAGAATAATTTAATAAATTGAATGTTTCTCTATTTTTATTTTTAAAATTTATTGATTCCTTTTTTTTTTTGGTTTCAATATATATTTTTATTTCCTTCGTTTTCCAATGAGGTAAATGGGTTTTTACTAAAGATTTTATATAATCAAAATTATCTTTTGAAATAGCTATAGTTCTATTTGTTTTAATATTTCGATTTTTATTATTTATATACAAGTCGACATTTAATTTTTTTTCAACAAAAACTAAAGAAAGAATTAAATTTGTGAGATTTTGTCCTATTAAGCAAACTTTCATAACAAATTAATTTTAACAGTAATAATTAAATGATACAAAGTGACAAATCTGTTTTGATTCATGAGTATTAAAAATTATATCAATAAAATCGCTAATTTCACTTTGAATAGGGTATCTGAACTATTAGGTATTTCTTTGATATTGATGTCAATATTACTTTTTATTTCATTTGTTAGTTATCATCCTGAGGACCCAAATTTTATATTTCCTGAAGGAACTGAGATAAAAAATACTTTAGGTTTTAGGGGAAGTTACATAGCGGATATTTTCTTTCAATCTATTGGGCTAATAACTTTATTAATTCCATTTTCTTTATTTTTTACCGGAATAGCAATAGCAATAAATAAAAAATTGATAATTTTGATTGAAAGCATTTTTTTTATAATCCTTTATATTTTTTTATCCACTTTATTTTTTTGTGTTTTCCACACCGAAACATATTGGCTAATTTTAAACGGGAATAATGGATTTGTTGGTAACCTACTTTCAGAAACTATTATTATTGATCTTTTAAAAATTAACCCAAATATAAGTTATTACTTATTAATCTCTTTTATTTTCGTTTTTTTCCTTCTAAGTAGCGATTTTAAAATATCATATATCTCAAAAATTTTTTTATTTATTAAAAATACAAATTTTAAAAGTAAAAATATTCCAATTAGTAGTGAAAATTTATATCAAAAAGAAATTGAAATAGAAAATAAGAAAGAAACTAGGTTTCAAGAAGATTTATTTTCTAATACTGATAAATTATCTATTAAAAATAATATAAAATTAAAGCTTCCTTTAATTGATTTTTTAAATAAATCAGAAAAATCTAACAATAGAAATGAGGACATAAAAATTGATGGTGCGAGTTTAGAAAAGATTTTAATGGATTTTGGAGTTGAGGGAAAAATAAAAAAAATAAGTCATGGTCCAGTTGTTTCACTAAATGAATTTGAACCAGCAGCTGGAGTTAAGGTTTCTAAAATTATTAATTTAGCAGAAGACATTGCTAGAAATACAAGTTCGGAATCTGCTAGAATAGCTACAATACCTGGAAGTAACACTGTTGGTATTGAGCTACCTAAAATATCTAGAGAAAATGTTTTTTTAAGAGAAATAATTTCAGATAAGAATTTTAAAAAAAGAGAAATAAAATTACCCATTGCTCTTGGTAAAAGTATTTCTGGAGAGCCTATAACCAGCGATTTAAGTTCGATGCCTCATTTATTAATAGCTGGAACTACTGGCTCAGGAAAATCAGTATGTATTAATACAATTATCCTATCACTAATTTACAAACATACCCCTGATATCTGCAAGTTCATTTTAATTGATCCAAAAATGTTAGAACTTTCAACTTATGAAGGAATTCCTCATCTATTATGTCCAGTTATAACAGAAGCAAAGAAAGCAGCGTCTGTTTTAGGTTGGGTAGTTAAAGAAATGGAAAGTAGATACAGGTTAATGACAAAAGTGGGTGTAAGGAACATTGATGGTTATAATGAAAAGCACAAAGTAAAGATGCCTTATATTGTTGTGATTGTTGATGAAATGTCAGATCTTATGTTGGTAGCTGGAAAAGAGATAGAGAACTATATTCAAAAATTGTCACAAATGGCCAGAGCAGCTGGAATTCATATAATAATGGCCACTCAAAGACCAAGTGTAGACGTAATAACTGGAACTATAAAGGCTAATTTTCCTACTCGTATTTCATTCCAAGTAACCTCTAAAATTGATAGCAGAACAATTTTAGGTGAACAAGGAGCGGAGCAACTTCTAGGAAAAGGAGACATGTTATACATGTCTTCAGCAAACAAAATCACAAGGATACATGCACCTTATGTTTCAGAGGTAGAAATAGATAAGGTAAATAACTTCCTAAGAAATCAAGCAGAGCCTGACTATGTTGATGAAATTTTAAACTTTGCTGATGAAAAAGAGATTAATGAAAAAAATAAGGATAATTCTGATACTGATGAATTATATGATGAAGCATTAGAAATAATAAAATCTGAGAGAAAAGCATCTACCTCATTTTTGCAAAGAAAATTACAAATTGGATATAATAGAGCCGCAAGAATCATTGATCAAATGGAAGCAAATGGCGAAGTTAGTAAAGCTAATCATGTTGGAAAAAGAGAAGTTTTAAAGTAGTGAAATATTTAATTTTTATATTAATTCTTCTTTACCCAATGAATATTTTTGCATCCTCAAAGCAATTTATAAAAAATAAATTAGAGGAAACAGACAATATTTCTTTTAAATTTATACAAAAAATTGGAGAAAAGACTGAGCAAGGAAAATGTATAATTTCGTATCCAAAAAAAATTTTATGTAAATATGATGGTATATATAAAAAAATTTTAGTATCTAACGGAAGATCGCTTGTAATTAACAGCGAAAAAATTACAAATTATTTGCGGTATCAACTCAAAGACACTCCTCTTAATTTAATTTTAGATAAAAAATTTCTTCTTGATAATTTAGATAGGGTGGAAACAATTCAAGAAACTGATGAAACTTTTTTTTTTGAAATCAAACATAACAAAAATCTATTAAACATTTTTTTCGATAAAAAAAGTTATGAAATAAAAGGATGGACTACAACCGATGTTTATCTAAATACAGTCGAAACGAAATTATTCAGTATAGAAACAAATGTGATGATTGATGAAAAATTATTTAAAATTCAAGATTATATTAATTAATATCTAAATTAATAGTTTCGGATTTAAATATTTTCATTCCCCTTCCCAAATAGTTTTTTAAAGCATGTTTATGGTCTAAAGAGCAAGTGTGTAACCAAACTTTTTTAGTGTTTTTTCTAAATCCAAATTTCAATGCTTCAGACAGAAGATAACTACCATATTTTTTTCCTATAAATTGATCAAGGATGCCGAAATAAGCCACTTCACATTTACTTGTCTCTGGATAAAATAAAAGTTCAAAAAAACCAATTAATTCTTCATTTTCAGAAAGAATGTAAGTCTCCAAATTTGAATTGTTAGTATATTCCATCCATTTTGTATCATTCCAAACTAATCTATCGATCCAACGATAACTTTTACCGATGTTCTTATAAAAAAATTTATTGATTTGAAAATCTGGAGGGTTTTTTTTTTCTACTTTACAATTACTTTTTGGTTTATTAGATAAATTAATTTCATCAATTGAATTAATTTCTAAATATTTTCTGTCTACTTTAGTAATCACGAAACCATTTTTCCAACTTTTTCACCTCCAAATAAATGGAAATGTAGATGTGGTACTTCTTGGCCACCATAGTCACTTATGTTAGCGAGAGCTCTATAGCCTTGACCATCAAAGGATGAGATACCTAATTTTTTTGCAACTGTGGTAACGCCTTTCATTAATCCAATTATTTCTTCATTGGATGCATTCGTACTGAAATCGTCTAAATCAATATATTTTCCTTTTGGAATTACTAATGCATGAATTTTTTTTTGAGGATTTATATCATAAAAAGATAACACAAAATCATCTTCATAAATTTTATTACATGGAATTTCACTTCTTAAGATTTTAGCAAATATATTATTCTCATCATATTTCATAAATTATCCTTACCGTTTTTTCATTAATTAATTGTTATATCTTTGCTACAAAGGTGATTTGGAATATTACATTCAGTTCCAGCACAAGGGGTTTTAACACAAGTCCAAACTTTAATTGTTGTTCCAGGAGATCTCAATCTATGATATCCGACGTCACTATCATTCGTAATATTTCCACCATGAGAAACTGGAGGTAATGAAGTGTAAGGATTCTTAAAATTTCTATTCAAAACTTTAACAGCTTCTTGTGCTACATCATTTTTCCAGTTAGATGTGCCACTTTTTGAGCAATCTAATTCTCCGTCCATAGCTTTGCTCTCACCTATTGAACACTTTAATGCTTCTGTAGTTAAATATTTAACCACTGCTTGATGATTTGAAATAGCCACTGATTTTTTTGCTCCACTTGTATAACCACTGTACGCAACTACCCCTACCGCAGCTAGAATACCTATAATTGCTACCACAACAAGCAATTCTATTAATGTGAAACCATTGCGCTTCATTTTAAAAATATTCTATTAAATTTTTTAAAATTTTGCATTGTTAAAATATATGCAACTAATAAGATAAATTTTTAAAAAAAGAGAGGAAAAATGAATAAATTTAAATCAATTTATAAAACTATTATTAGCTTAACATTTATTTTTTCATTTGTTCTTACTTCAACAGCTGCTTTTTCAGAGATAGTTGGACGGTTATCTGTTCACTGGAGTCCGAAACACCACAGTGCAAAACATGCACAAATATTTGCAGATGAAGTAAATAAAAGAGCAAAAGGAAAATTAAAAATCGAAGTTTATCCATCTAAACAATTATTTGGAATTAGAGAAGTAATGGGAGCGGTAACTTCTGGTGCAGTTGAACTTGGAGGAATTGTTGGAGTAGTAAGTTTTCCACCAATAAACAAAAACTTTAATGTTGCTTCATTCCCAGGATTATTTAACTCATGGGAACAACAAAGAGGTTTTTTCCAAAACTCACCAAAAGGAAAAGAGATTTGGGGTGAGTTAACAAAAAAGACTAATTCAACATTAGTTATGTATAACCCAGTTGGACCTGTAATGACTTTTTCAAGTGCTAAAGAATTAACAGGTATTGATGCTATGAAAGGTCTAAAGGCTAGAAGACTTTTAAAAAGTGAAGAGCCTATGTGGGATGCTTTAGGTGCAAATAGAGTATCTTTGCCTACTGGTGAAGTTTATACTTCATTACAAACTGGAATGATTGATACGATTAACAGTCCTCCAGGAAGTATTGAGGCGTATAGCTGGTGGGAATTTTTAAAATACGCTCAAAAGCCATATCAATACTATGCGGACGCATATATTATGGCTAATTCTACTTGGTTTAATAGTTTATCTCCAGACTTACAAAAAATCATAATGGATGTTGGTAAAGAAATTGGAAAAAGATCAACAGACCTAATTATGGATACAGGAGAAAGCACTCTTAAAAAATTCCAAGAAAGAGGCGGAGTTGTTACTACACTTTCAGGAGCTGAAAAAGCTAAGTTTGATAAGCTTATGAAAGATGAAGTGATGCCAGCAATGGCTAAAATGATTGATGCTGACGCTTTAGAAGCAGCACAAGCATATGCTAAAAGTAATTAGAAGAAGTTAAACTTTTTCTATAAAGATTATGAGGGCATTGCGAGCTATTAACAATTTGCTAGCAAAAGCTGCAATTTCACTCGCAATGTTCATTGTCTTTTTAATGGTGGCAGCTTTAGCATTAAGCGCCACAACAAGATTTATCACAGGCACAGGATTTGCGTGGTTTATTGAATTACCACCTGTAATGGTGAGTTGGTTGGTTTTTCCATTACTTGGTCCTTTATTAAAGCAAGGACAACATATTAAAGTAGATTTTTTAAGTCACTATTTATCGGAAAAATCAAAGAATATCGTTGGCACAATTGTAAATTTAATAGCTTTAATTTCTGCATGCGTTTTCTTTAAGGCGGGAGTTGATGCAACAACAATGTATTACAATTTAGGACAGATGATGGAATTAGAAATTAACATTCCTATCTGGTGGATGTTTTTAGCATTTCCAGTCGGTTTTTTAATTTTAGCATTAACTTCGTTAGAGCTTATTTTAGATAATTTAAAAAAACTTTTAGGGAAAGAATAAATGTTTGGATTGGCTTTTATTATTTCTCTTGTAACATTAGTTATTTCAGTTCCAATTTTTTTAGTATTTGGTTTAGGAAGTTCATTAGCAGCTATTGCAGGGTTGAATTTACCTTGGTCAGTTCTAATTCAAGTTTCATTTGGTGCATTAACAAAACACGTTTTAATAGCTGTCCCACTATTTATTTTTACTGGAATGGCTATGTTAAAAGGTGGGGCAGCATCAAGATTAGTTAAATTTACAACAACACTAGTTGGTCATTGGCCAGGTGGATTGGGTGTTGCCATGGTTATTGCGATGGGTTTCTTCGCAGCTTTTTGTGGATCAATACTTGCAGCAATCACTGCAGTTGGAACAATTATGATGCCTAAAATGATTGAACAAGGTTATCCAACTCCATTTGTAGTAGTCTTGGCTGCCTCAGCTGCTCTTTTAGAAGCCTTGATACCTCCATCAAATGCTGCCATACTTTTTAGTGCTTTAACGAACGTACCTGTATCCAAAACCTTTGCTGCGGGCGTTATACCAGGCTTAGTTCTGCTTGTTTTAATGGTCCTTCTAGTTTTGTTTAAATGCAGGCATATTAGAACAGATGAGAGGGCATCTTTGAAAGAAAGAGTAACTTCTTTCGTCGCTGCGTTACCAGCATTGATCACTCCAGTGATAATTTTAGGTGGAATTTATGCTGGTATACTAACTCCATCTGAATCGGCAGCTGTTGCAGGTGTATATGCAGTTCTAATTGGATTTTTAATTTACCGTGAACTAACTTTTTCATCTTTGATGAGCTGTTTAAGAGAAACAGCAATCATAACAGCTGTAATTTTTGCAATTATAGCAACTGCAACTTTCTTAAGTGTAGTTTTAACTTACACTCAAGCTCCTCAAAAAATTATTACATTCTTCACAGATAAAGGTGTTAGCGTAAATCTATTCTGGATAATGCTTGGAGCAATCTGTTTAATCCTTGGAACCTTTATTGAAATAGTTCCAGTATTTTATTTAACTGTTCCGATTTTTGCAGCAATCACATTATCATTCAACCAAAGCCTACTTCACCTTTATGTGGTGTTTGTTGCATTTGCGGGAATAGGAATGATCACACCCCCCGTGTGCGTAGGTATTTATACAGCTGCAGGTGTGATCAAAGAAAACCCAGCCAAAGCTTTTAAAGAGGTTCCTTTATTTACAATCGTTGGAATAATTTATGGAATACTAATGATACTTTTTCCAATATTCTCAACCTGGCTGCCAAGTAAATTATAAATTTATTTTTTTCTACTCTTTAATTCTTCCATTACTTCTTCAATTTTTATACCACTTTTTTCTAGATACATAATTAAGTGATATAAAACATCTGCAGCTTCATGAATTTTATTTGTGTCTTTCTCTACAGCTTCTATGAGTTCATTTATTTCTTCTAGAACTTTTTCTTTTGCTAAAGATTTATCTTCTAAAAGCTTATTAGTGTATGAACCTTCAACAGGTTTACTTTTTCGCTCTCTTGCAAGGGTAACGAGATCTTCTAATATCTTTAACATTCTAAATCCTAACAGGTATATCTTTTGAAGCCAAATATTGCTTAGCTTCATTTACTGAATAAGTACCATAATGGAATATAGATGCAGCTAAAACAGCGCTAGCTCCTGATTTTATTCCATCTACTAAATGATCTAATGTACCAACTCCACCTGATGCTATAACTGGAATATTGACCATAGAAGATATCTTTTGCATTAATTCAATGTCATATCCAGACTGAGTTCCATCTTTATCCATAGAGGTCACTAATAACTCTCCAGCACCACATTTCTCCATTTTAGATGCAAACTCTAACGCATTTATGCCAGTTGGATTTCTTCCCCCATGAGTAAAGATTTCCCATCCATCATCTTTTCTTTTTGCATCAATTGCAACAACAATGCACTGAGAGCCAAATTTTCTAGAACTATCTTCAACAACTTTTGCATTTTGAACAGCTGCTGTGTTTATGGAAACTTTATCAGCTCCGCAATTAAGTAATTTATTTATGTCATCAACACTTCTAACTCCTCCACCAACTGTTAAGGGCACAAAACATTTCTTAGAAGTTTTTTCTACCACTTCATAAATAGTATCTCTATTTTCATTTGAAGCAGTAATATCTAGAAAGCAAATCTCATCAGCTCCACCATCGCTATAAATTTTTGCTTGTTCAACAGGATCCCCTGCATCTTTAAGATCTACAAAGTTAATACCTTTTACAACACGGCCATTTTTAACATCTAAACAAGGAATAATTCTATTTTTAAGCATCTACTTCTTTTGCAAGTTCATCTAATTTTATATCTCCATCATATATAGCTTTTCCAACTATTACTCCTTCAATATTATTTAAATTTTTAGCTTTTTTAATATCATTAATCGATGAAACACCACCTGATATAACTACTGGACAATTTGAAATCTCAGCAACCTTTTGAGTTTCTTCAAAATTTGGGCTTTTCTTAGTTCCATCTCTATTAATATCTGTGTAAATAATTCTGCTTACGCCATAATCATTAACTTTTTTTAAATACTCGGTTGTTAATTTATCAGATTCCTCTGTCCACCCTGAAATTGCGAGATGACCATCTTTTGCGTCTAAACCTAATGCAATTTGGTTTGAAAATTTTTTACAAGCTTCTTCTAAAAATCTTCTATCTTTAATGGCAGCACTTCCCAAAATTACTTTTTCAACACCAGCATCGATGTATTTTTGAATAGTCTCAAAATTTCTCACTCCGCCTCCTATTTCTATTTTAAGGTCAAATTTACCAACAATATCTTCAATAATATTAATATTAATCGGCTCCCCGGTTAATGCACCATCCAAATCGACTATATGTAAATTTTTAAATCCATTTTCTTTATATTTTCCAGCTTGCTCCAGAGGAGATATTTCATATTCAGTTTTATTTTCAAAATCTCCTTTGATTAATCTAACGCACTTTTTATCTTTGATATCTATTGCAGGAAAAATTTTCATTTCAACTTTACCTTAACTTCACTAGACATATTCATATTGCTTAAATTATCTTTTTTATTTTTTTTTAAATTATTTGGATTCTGGCATGCAAATAACATAAAGAATATTATTAATAAGTAATTTTTCATTTTACAAATTTATAAAATTATTAATTATTTTAAGTCCTAACTTATCACTTTTTTCTGGGTGAAATTGAGTTCCAAATATATTTTCTTTTTCTACTGCACAAACTATATTTGATGCATAATCTGTTGTCGCGGCTGTGACTGAATTATCATTTGGAATAAATTCATAACTGTGAACAAAATACATATGAGAATTGCTCTCAATATCTTTAAAAATTTTACTATCTTTAACAATATTTATTTGGTTCCAGCCGATATGGGGTAGTTTATATTTTCCGTTTTGATTATCAATTTTAGATACTTTGCCTGAAATCCAACCTAGTCCTTTAGTCTCAACTTCTTCGTATCCAACATCTGCAAACATTTGAAGACCTACACAAATTCCTAAAAGAGGTTTTTTATTATTTAAAGCGAATTCACTTAAAGTATCAATCAAACCATTTATACTATTTAAACCGTCTATACAGCTCTTAAATGATCCCTGCCCTGGCAATACTACTTTATCACTAGATTTAATTTTATTTAAATCTGAGGTTACTTCGATATTAACTTTATCTTTAGCAACTTCCTTAAAGGAGTTTATTACAGAACTAATATTACCCGATTTATAGTCAACAATTGTGACGTCCATTAATCTTATAAAGAGCCCTTTGTAGAAGGAATTGTACTTTTATTCCTTGGATCTAATTCCAATGCAGCTCTTAAAGTCCTTGCCAAGCCTTTATAGCAAGACTCTATGATGTGGTGACTATTGTCACCGTAAATATTTTCAACGTGCAATGTAATTCCTGCAGCTTGCGAGAATGCTTGGAACCATTCTTTAAATAATTCTGTGTCCATCTCTCCAAGTTTTTCAACTTTTAATTTCACATTCCAAATCAAATAAGGTCTGTTAGAAACATCTATTGCAACTCTTGTTAATGTTTCATCCATTGGTAACAAAATGTGAGCATATCTTTTAATACCTACAAATTTTTTTGATGCTTTCTTTAGGCATTCTCCAATAGCAATTCCAGTGTCTTCAGTTGTGTGGTGAAGGTCAATGTGTGTGTCACCTTTAGCTTTAACAGTTAAATCCATAGATGAGTGTTTAG
Organism: uncultured Pelagibacteraceae bacterium; assembly: GCA_902540545.1. Lineage (GTDB taxonomy): Bacteria > Pseudomonadota > Alphaproteobacteria > Pelagibacterales > Pelagibacteraceae > Pelagibacter. The sequence goes on along the minus strand of CACBMY010000002.1, from coordinate 22,365 downwards.
ATAACTGCTCGAGCATGTGATCTAAAAAACCTATACCTGTGTCAACATTGTACTTACCTTTGCCATCAATATTAAGATCAACACTGATATTGGTTTCTTTTGTTTTTCTAGCTATTTTTGCTTTTCTTTTCATAATTTAAATTAGGTATATAGGTATTTTTGATTATATCAATAATACTAAACCTGGACTTGAACTATTTAAATTCATATCCATCTATAGCTCATGACAACAATTGTACTTGTAAGAAAAAATAATGACGTAGTTGTGGCCAGTGACGGTCAAGTTAGTATGGGTAATACTGTAATTAAGAAAACTGCAAACAAAGTTCGTAAAATTGAGAAAAGAAATGTGATCGCAGGTTTTGCAGGATCAACAGCAGATGCACTTACTCTGTTTGAGAGACTAGAGTCAAAGCTTGAAAAGCATGCGGGGAACCTAACAAGAGCTGCTGTAGAATTAGCAAAAGATTGGCGTACAGATAAATATTTAAGAAGATTAGAGGCCTTAATGGCAATAGGTGATAAGGAAAAAAGTTTTATAATTTCTGGAACAGGTGATGTTCTTGAACCTGAAGGAGATGTTATTGGGATTGGTTCAGGTGGAAATTATGCTTTAGCAGCCGCAAAGGTATTAATGGATACTGATATGTCTGCAGAAGAAATTGCTAAAAAATCTATTAAAGTTGCATCAGATATTTGTGTCTTTACTAACGAGAATTTGAGTATGGAGAAAATATAATGGAAAAATCAAATGTTACATCATTTCCAAAAGGCAAAGTTACAAAAGAGAAGACTACAATTGCAAATTCATTATCACCAAGAGAAATTGTTTCAGAATTAGATAGATTTGTTGTTGGGCAAAATAAAGCTAAAAGAGCTGTTGCTATCGCTTTAAGAAATAGATGGAGAAGACAAGCATTAGAAGATGATATGAAAGATGAAGTTCTTCCAAAAAACATTTTAATGATTGGACCAACTGGTGTTGGTAAAACAGAAATTTCAAGAAGACTTTCAAAATTAGCAGAAGCACCTTTTGTAAAAGTTGAAGCTACAAGATTTACAGAAGTAGGATATGTGGGACGTGATGTAGAACAAATTGTAAGGGATTTATTAGAAATCGCAATTGCGATGGAGAAGGTTAAGAAAAGAAAAGAAGTTCATGCTCAAGCACAAAAATTAGCTGAAGATAGGGTTTTGGATGCACTTGTTGGTAATAAAGCAAGTGTTGCAACAAGAGAAAGTTTTAGAAAAAGACTTAGAGATGGAGATTTAGATGACAATGAAATTGAAATAGCTGTTAGTGAATCTAATCAGATGCCATCATTTGAGATACCTGGAATGCCTGGTGCAAATGTTGGAATGATTAATATTTCAGACATGCTTGGTAAATCTATGGGTCAAAAGCCTAAAAAAAAGAAGATGACAGTTAAAGAATCTCATGAGATTTTAATAAATGAGGAGTCAGACAAACTTATAGAACAAGACAAAATTATTAAATCTGCAAAAGATTCAACTGAAAATAACGGAATAGTTTTCTTAGATGAAATAGATAAAATTTCTGCAAGAACAGATAGAGTTGGGGGAGATGTATCGAGAGAGGGTGTTCAAAGAGATTTATTACCATTAATAGAAGGAACTACTGTCAGCACAAAATATGGACCTGTTAAGACTGATCATATTTTATTTATCGCTTCAGGAGCTTTTCAATTAGCAAAACCCTCTGATCTTTTGCCAGAGCTACAAGGAAGATTACCAATAAGAGTTGAGTTAGACGCTCTAAATAGTGAGGATTTTATTAGAATATTAAAAGAGCCAGATAATAGTTTAATAAAACAATACAAAGCACTTTTAAAAACAGAAAATGTGGATTTAGAATTTACCGAGGATGGAATAAATACCATTGCTCATATAGCTAGTGAAGTTAATTCCTCTGTAGAAAACATTGGTGCAAGAAGATTACATACGATTATCGAGAGAGTTTTGGATGAAATAAGTTTCACAGCAACAGATAGGGCTGGAGAAAAAATTACCGTAGATGGTAAATATATAAAGGATAATATTGGTGAATTAGTAAAAGATACCGATCTATCTAAGTTTATTTTATAGATTTTAAAAAAATATCAAAGTTTCCTTTTGCGGGGCTATTAACTGATTCAAAATCAATTTTAATAATTTTATTCATTAAATCATTATTATTTTTTATATACTCAGGTACTGAATATTTTAAGATACTTAAGTCTTTAGATTGATAAGGATTTTCCAAATTTTTTGACCTCATTCCTTTGCCAGTAATCACATTTACTTTTTTTACTTTATTTACATAACAATTCTCAATAAATTTAGTAATTTGTTTGTTAGCTTCATCTAAAGTATATCCATGAAGATCAATTGATCTTTCTGAAATTATTCGATTATTTAATTGTTCTATGTCTTTGCTCTGAAGTTTTTCAGGACTATCTATAAAATTTTTCCAGTCTTTTTTATCTTTGTCTGTTAGCCTATTAGTCAAGCTTGTGTATCAATTAATAACCAATTTGGATTGTTGGATCTACTATCTTTTGAGAACTTCCAGGTATCTAAAACTTTTTTAATTTTCTCCGGATCTCCTGAAACTATTTTATTATCTTTGTCTTTAACACATGAAATTATTTCACTAACAAACTCAACAGTTACTTCCAACATATTTTTGTTTTGTTGATGTTCTTTAACTTCAGCTGAATTAATTCCTATGAAAGTTGTCTCAGAAGAATAACTTTTCGCATCTCTATCTTTAATGGCTTCTTCAAACTGCTGATATACATTTTTATCTAATAATGATTTTATGTCTTTTAACTTTCCATTTGCAAAGTTAGTAATTATAGTTTCATAAGCAATTCTTGCTCCTTTAACAAACTCTTTCCTAGCATTATCATCAAATGTGTTTGCATTTAAATCAACATTTTGTTTAGTAGGCGGTGCATCATGAGCAAAACTTGAATCAATATCTTCTTCAAACCCGGTTTTTTTACCTAATATTCCTCTTAATCTAAGAAAAATAAACCCTGCAATCATTGCAAGAAGTATAATATCAATGTATTCAAAGCTATAACTCATAGGTTTATAATATTTACTATGCTGCAAAATTTCAACCTGCTATTTAAATCATAGACAAATGAACACAGTATTAATTCTGATTATCGGTATCCCGCTCGTAGAAATCTACTTATTTATCAAAATTGGATCTCAAATAGGGGCATTTAACACAGTTTTACTAATTTTAACAACAGCTGTTATTGGAGTTGCTTATGCAAGATATGAGGGTTTCAACACACTTAAATCAGGAATTGGGCAAATAGTAAAAAATGAATTACCAATCTACGAAATAATATCAGGGGCTACACTTGCATTTGCTGCATTTCTATTAATATTGCCAGGATTTGCCACAGATTTTATTGGTATATTGCTTATAGTTCCATTCACAAGAAAATTAATTTTAAGTAAATTTGTAACAAAAAAAAATAAAAACAATGAATTTAAAAAAAATTATATTGAAGGTGACTATGAAGATATAAGTGAGGATGATGACAAAAAAATATGAAATAATTTTAAGATATATAAAGGACTTATCTGTTGAAATACCTAATGTGGAATCCTTTTTACTAAGCAGAGAATATATTACAAAATATTCATTGGGTTTGAATATTACAACTAATCCAATAAAAAATGAAATGTTAGAAATTATTACTAAATTAAATTATAAGGATCCGAATAATAATTCTAAAAAATCATTTTTTGAAATTCATTATGCATCTGTAATTAGATTAAATGATAAAAAATTAAAAAAAGAAGAATTGGAAAAAATTATATTAGTTGAATTACAAAATGAAATATATCCAGATTTAGAAAAAATTTTTTTAAATGTTATTAAAGATTCTGGATTTCCAGATTTAAAATTAGAAAAGAAAATAGACTTTGAAGATCTTTATCAAAAAAAATTAAATTAATAAAAATTTTTTTTTAAATCAGTTTTTAAAAACTTCCTATGATTTTCGATTTCTTCTTTAGATACTTTTATTATCTTTTTTGAGTAATTATTTGTGGTACTATTCATAAATTGATTTTTTTTAATGCTAGTATTGAATTGAAAAATTGGCTCTTTTTGACCAATCAGATTGATATATACTTTAGAAAGAAGCTCGCAGTCTAATAAAGCGGTATGTTTTTTTCTTCTCTTGTTGTCTATTCTGAATTTTTTACAAAGAGCATCTAAACTAATTCCAGAGCCTGGAAATTTATTTCTAGCTATCTCAAGTGTATCAACAACATTTTCTCTTGAAATATTTTTTTTATTTATTAAAGAAAGCTCATTATTTAAATGGCCAATGTCAAATTCAGCATTATGTATTATTATTTTTTTTCCTTCTATAAAATTTAGAAATTCTTCGGCGATATCTTTAAATTTTTTTTTGTCTGCTAAAAATTCATCAGTATAACCATGAACTTCTAACGCACTTTTTGATACTTGTCTCTCTGGGTTTAGATAACAGTGGAAAACATTTTTTGTTGGAATTAAATTATCAAGCTCTATACATCCGATTTCAACAATTCGGTGTCCATCTTTTATAGATAAACCTGTCGTTTCAGTATCTAGAACTACTTCTTTCATTAATTATTTTATTTTTTAAAGTATTAATTTTATTTTTCATTATATTTGGTGTTGAGTTATTTTCGATAATATAATTAGCTAATTTCATTTTTTTTTTCAAAATTACCTGGTTTTCCTTAAGGGTTCTCATAATATTTGTATTGAAGTTTGCCCTTTTTTTGAGCCTATTTATAATTTTGCTACGTTTGGATTTTACAAAAATTAAAATATCATTCTTTTTATTTAGTTTGTTTTCAATCAACAATGGTACATCGAGTATAACTAATTTGCTTTTTTTATTCTTATCTAAAAATGTCACCATTTTTTTTCTAACTAATGGATGAACTATCGATGATATTTTGGATAAATTCTTTTTATCGTGGTTGATTGCTTTGACTAATTCATCTTTCCTGATTGGGAAAGATTTAATAAAATTTGGAATTTTTCTTTTCAAATTAATAAAGCATTTTTTATTTTTATTGTAAATTTTTTTAACTTCTCTATCAGCATTAAATATTGGGCATTTAAAAAGTTTTGCAATAAAAGATTTCCCAGATCCTATTGCCCCTAATATACCAACTCTGATCATTTAATTTATATACACCTTCCGCCATCCACTTCTAATGTTATTCCTGTTATCATACTAGCTTCATCAGAACACAGGAAGCATACCGCATTTCCCATGTCTTGAGGTGTTGAAAATCTTCCGATTGGTATTGTAGATAAAAAAGCTTGCTTTTTTTTTGTTGTATTACCTCCCATAAATGATTTTAACAACGGAGTAATCCCAGCTACAGGTGCAATTGCGTTGACTCTTACTTTGTAAGGCGCAAGTTCTATAGCCATAGCTTTAGTAGCTGTTATCATCCATCCTTTACTTGCATTATACCAATTTAACTTTGGTCTTGGCGATAAGCCGGCGGTAGATGCTACATTCAATATAACGCCTCTTTTAACTTTCTTCATTTTTGGAACAAAATATTTTGCACAAAAATAAACTGACTTAGAATTTACGCTAAAAACTTTATCAAACTCTTTTTCTGTTACAATTTCCATAAATTTAGGTTTATGGGTTATGCCAGCGTTGTTAACAAATATATCGATCTGATTGTATTTTTTATAAGCATATTTAAATAATGACTTAAAACTTGAGTTTTTTGAAACATCTGCAACAAAATAATCTTGTGATAAATTATTTGAAACTTTTTTTAATAACCTTGGGTTGATATCGACCATTATTATCTTTGCTCCTTCTTTTGTAAATTTCTCAGCTATACCTTTACCGAATCCAGAAGCAGCTCCGGTTATGATTGCAATTTTATTTTTTAATCTCACTGTATTAATTTTTTACAAACTCTATTACTTCATTATTAATTTCAGGTTCAATGTTATGCCAAATATAAAAAGCCTTTTGAGCTTGATATAAAAACATTTTTAAACCATTTTCGTAAATATTATCTTTCTCATTTCCAATATTAAAAAAATTGGTTTTATATGGAGCATATATAACGTCATAAAAAAATTTATTTTTTTTTGTTTTTGTTAGGTCAAAGCTAAAATTATCATTTTCTTTTAAACCTATACTGGTTGCATTTATAATCATGTCAAAATCAGTTAATTCCCCCCAGTCTAGAATTTTTAAATCATCAAATATTTTTTTTAGTTCTTCAGCTTTTTCTTTCGTTCTATTGCTTATAAAAATATTTGAAACATTCATTCTTTGTAGTGCATAAATTATAGAAGGAACTACTCCACCTGCCCCCAAAATAACTATTGATTTATTAGTTACATCAAAATTTATTTTTTTTATACTAAGTTCAAATCCATCAATATCTGTGTTGTGCCCTATTAATTTTCCATTTTCTAAAGAAATAGTATTCACTGATTTTGTTCTTAAAGAGTGGTCACTCAATACATCAACATAAGGCATTATTGACTTTTTAAAAGGCACAGTAACATTTATACCATTTAATCTCCCGTCTCTTACATTCTCACAGAGTTCGGCAAGATCAGTATCATTGGTTTCCAATTTTCCATAAATTGCATTTATATTATATTTCTTAAACCAATAATTGTGAAGTTTTGGAGACAATGAATGATCAATAGGATTTCCAATTACTAAAAATTTTTTCATTTATAGCTTTCTATATACTTTTTTATTTTTTTTATCGGCAAACCCATAATTGTATCTTCATCCCCATCAATAGTTTTAAATAGTTTTCTACCCTCTCCTTCAATTTGATATACATTGTAGGAATATAAGGCCTCATCTGATATTTTGCTTAAGTAATTTTTCAAATCTAAATCAGAAAAATTTTTCATTGATAGATTTGCTTTATCTGTATAATTCCAGATCATTGATCCGTTTATAGAAATGCAGACCGAACTTATTAGCTCGTGTGTTTTTCCATTTAATTTTCTTAATATATTGAGTGCTTCATCCCTATTTTCTGGTTTTGAAATTAGTTCTCCTCCTAGGTCTATTACGCTGTCAGCACCCAAAACCATTAAATCTTTGAAATTTTGACTTACTTTATTTGCTTTTAGTTCAGCTAAATTTTTAGAGATTATTTCAGGTGATGCATCTTCATTAAGCAGACTTTTTTTTATAGGATCTTCATCTATATTCGATGGCTTTACTAAACAAGAGATATTATTTTTTTTTAAAATTTCATATCGAACTTTGCTTTTTGAAGCTAAAATTATTTTAAACATTTTTGTTTTGTATCTCAAATATTTTTATTATTGAAGCTGCAGTTTCCTCTACTGATTTTCTTGTTACGTCTATTATTGGCCATTTATTTTTTTTGAATATTTTTTTTGATTGATCGACTTCAATTCTAATTTTCTCTAGATTTGTATAATCCGAGGCTTCATGTTTTTTCAAAGAATTTAGTCTATTCCTTCTGATATCGAAAAGTCTTTCTGCTTCTGTGGTTAAACCAACAACGCATAAACCATCAGACTTTATAATATCTTTTGGGATGCTCATCTCATTGACTAATGGAATATTAGAAGTTTTTAAACCTTTGTTTGCCAAATATATCGATGTAGGCGTTTTGCTGGTTCTGCTAACACCAACTAAAATTATGTCGGACTCTAAAATGTTTTCTGTGTTATTTCCATCATCGTGATTCATCGTAAACTGTATAGCTTCAATCCTCTTATAATAATCTTCATCTAAAACATGTTGTGCACTCGGTTGGTGGGTTGCTTTTTCGTTTAATATCTTCGAAAAATTTAAAATTAGATCACCTAAAACACCAAAACAGGGTATCTTTTTTTTATTGGCTTCTTCTGCTAAAAATTTTGCTAATTTGCTATTGACTACAGTATACAAAATTATTGGACTCTCTTGTTTTTTTGCATCATTCAAAATTGTAGAGATTTGGTTTTCGGTTCTCGTAAATGAAAATTGGTTTAAATCATAATCAAAATTATTGAATTGGGCTTTTAAAGCCATAAATATTCTATCAAGAGTTTCTCCGGTAGAGTCTGATATCAAATAAACTTGATGTGTATTTTTCATGTATAACTTGTATATAAATTATTTATAAAATAAGAAAATTTTTAAATTTATAAAATAGCTGTAATTTATTATCTTTTTCATCACTTAATTAACATATTAATAACTGTGAATAACTTATTAACAATTTAGATATTTATTAAATTGGTGAAATAATCCCATATTTAAAGGACTTTTTATTATTATATTTTAATAAAACGTTAATAAAGTGTTGAATTTGAGTAATTTACGTTATTTACAAATCATACTAATAATAAAACTAGATATAATTATCTTTTTATAAATGACACCAATTAAAGAATGTTTAGTAAATAAAAATACAAATACTAATCCTATATGGTTAATGAGACAAGCAGGGAGATATTTGCCTGAATTTAGAGATATAAGAAAACATAATACAAACTTTATAACTCTATGTCTAAATTCTGATCTTTCTGAAACAATAACACTCCAACCAATTGAAAGGTTTAATTTTGATGCAGCAATTATTTTTTCTGATATTTTAATGGTTCCTTATGGTCTTGGACAAAAAGTAGAATTCAAAAAAAATTTTGGCCCAAATTTAGGAGAAATAGATTTAAACGTACTATCGAGTATAAATGAATTAACTTTTAGTCAAAGGTTATCTCCAATTTATAAACTTCTAAAAAATTTAACCAAAAGTAAAAAATTGGAAAATAAAGACTTAATTGGTTTTGTTGGGGCTCCTTGGACCTTACTTGTTTATATGATTAACAAAATTTCACCAAAGAATGGACTTTCAGAAATATTTTACAATGATCCAGGATTAATCGATGAATTATTGAGGTTGTTAGATAAATTCATAAAAATTCATATTAAAAACCAAGTAAATTCAGGTGCAACTATAATTCAAATTTTTGATAGCTGGGCTGGCTTAATCAAGAAAGATTTTGATAAATATTTGTATGATCCAACTGTTTCTCTAGTAAATTATACTAAAGAACTTGGAGTGCCAGTTGTTTGTTTTCCAAGAGGAATAACTGATTATCCAAAATTTTGCGAAATCGTTAAACCAGATATGGTTAATATAGATTATAATACGAAACCAGAAAAGTTAATTGAAAATATTGATATACCGATTCAAGGTGGGATGGACCCTAAAATATTATTAACAGATAAAAAAAAACTTAGATATGAGGTATTAAGGTATTTAAAAATTTTTAGAGATCATCCTTATGTTTTTAACTTAGGGCATGGAATTTTGCCAGAGACCCAAATTGATATGGTAGACGAATTAGTTAAAATTGTAAGAGAGTTTAAGTAATGGAAAACCATCCAAAAATAAAGTTTGGAAAGACTGGTGTTTTAATAATTAATCTCGGAACACCAGACTCAACAAATTGGATTGACATTAGAAAATACTTGAAGGAATTTCTTTCTGATAGAAGAGTAATAGAAGTAAATCCTATTTTATGGAAATTAATTTTAAATATCTTTATTCTTAATTTTAGGCCATCCAAAACGGCAAAAGCTTACAAAGAGATTTGGATGAAAGAAGAAAACATGTCCCCGTTGTTATATTATACTCAAAAACAAACGGAAAAAATTTCTGACTCGTTATCAAATGCAAATTTAACTATAGATTTTGCTATGAGATATGGAAATCCAAGCATTAAAAGTAGAATTAAAAAGCTACACGATGATGGATGTGAAAATCTTGTTATACTGCCCTTATACCCACAATATGCAGCTGCAACTACAGCCACAGTATGTGATGAGGTTTATAGGACATTAATGAAAATGAGATGGCAACCCTCTCTAAAGATTGTACCTCATTACGAATCTAACCCGCTATATATCGATGCTTTAGTGAATTCTATTAACACAAAGATAGAAAATTTAACTTGGAAACCGGACTTAATACTTGCTTCTTATCACGGTATTCCAAAAAAATATTTTGATAAAGGTGACCCTTATCATTGTTATTGTCATAAAACCTCAAGACTAATATCTGAAAAATTTAACAAGATTAAAATAAAAACTACTTTTCAATCAAGATTTGGGCCTCAAGAATGGTTACAACCATATACAGATAAGACATTAGAAAATTTGCCAAAAGAAGGGATAAAAAATGTCCTAGCAATATGTCCTGGATTTTCATCTGACTGTGTTGAGACATTGGAAGAAATACTAATACAAGGAAAAGAAACTTTTATGGAGGCTGGTGGAGAAAATTTTGATATGATACCTTGCTTGAATGATAATGAAGATCACATAAAGTTATTAAATAATCTTATTAAAAAAAGTATTTAATTCATGAACTATTATCTTTTATTCAAATCCTTACATTTAATTTCTGTTATTTCTTGGATGGCGGGCTTGCTATATCTTCCAAGAATTTTTGTTTATCATGCAGAAAATAAAGACGATAGTAAAACTTCAGAAGTATTTAAGATTATGGAAAGAAAATTATATTTTTATATTATGATGCCAGCCATGATACTTTCATGGCTATTTGGTTTAATTCTAATACATTCAATAGGCTTTCAACAATTGGCTCAAACTTGGATGATAATAAAAATAGCATCTGTTTTGTTGCTTACCATTTATCATTTTTATTTGGGCAAAACTTTAAATCAATTTAAAATTGATCAAAACAATCGATCACATAAATTTTATAGAATAATCAATGAAATACCTACAATATTGCTTATTTTGATCGTTTTTATTGTGATTTTTAAGCCTTTATAAGCTTGAAATCCTCTAATCGGATTATTATATTATGTATATCTAAATTAATCCCCACATTATGAACATACAAGAATTAAAAGAAAAAAGCTCTGAAAAGCTTATCACTGAAGCAGAAAATTTAGGCATCGAAAATGCAAGTACTTTAAGAAGGCAAGAGATATATTTTGCAATATTAAAAAAACTTGCAGAAAAAGAAGAAGAAATTACAGGAGGGGGTGTACTCCAATTACTCCAAGATGGTTTTGGATTTCTTAGAGCAATAGAGTCGAATTATCTACCTGGTGCAGATGATATTTATGTAAGTCCAAACCAAATAAGAAGATTTGGGTTAAGAACAGGAGATACTGTAGAAGGGCCAATTAGAGCTCCTAAAGAAGGCGAAAGATATTTTGCTTTGCTTCAAGTTAGTAAAATAAACTTTGAGGAAACTGATAAATTTAAACATAAGATTGCTTTTGATAACTTAACCCCTCTTTATCCTAACAAACAATTAGTTATGGAGATGGAAAGTAATAAAGTAGAAAAAAAAGTTGATTTAACTCCTCGATTAATCGACTTAGTAAGCCCTATTGGAAAAGGACAAAGATCCTTGATTATATCGCCACCCAAAGCGGGAAAAACAATGATATTACAAAGCATAGCAAATTCCATAACTGCAAATCATCCTGAGTGTTATTTAATGGTTTTATTAATTGATGAGAGACCAGAGGAAGTAACAGACATGCAAAGAACGGTTAGAGGTGAGGTTATAAGCTCAACATTTGATGAACCCGCCCAAAGGCATGTTGCAGTTGCTGAAATGGTAATTGAAAAAGCAAAAAGATTAACCGAACATAAAAAAGATGTGGTTATTCTTTTAGACTCCATAACAAGACTTGGAAGAGCCTACAACGCTGTTGTCCCCAGTTCAGGTAAAGTTTTAACAGGTGGAGTAGATGCTAATGCATTACAAAGGCCAAAAAGGTTTTTTGGTGCAGCAAGAAATATCGAAGAAGGTGGTTCTTTAACAATAATTGCCACAGCTTTAATCGATACAGGCAGTAGAATGGATGAGGTTATATTTGAAGAATTTAAAGGTACTGGAAACAGCGAAACCATCTTAGACAGGAAAATATCAGAGAAAAGAATATTTCCGGCAATAGACATAACTAAATCTGGAACAAGAAGAGAAGAATTGATCTTTGAAAAAAACGATCTTCAAAAAATGAATGTTTTAAGAAGAATAATTGCACCTATGGGGTCAATGGATGCAATAGAGTTTATTAATTCTAAATTAAAGGATACTAAAAATAATGCAGAGTTCTTTAATTCTATGAATAAACCATCTTAATAAACCCTTTTTAAAAATACCTGTTATACTTTGTTAATGACAATTTATGCTCTTTCTACAGGACCCGGTATCTCTGGACTTGCTGTAATTAGAATATCTGGCAAAGACACTCGAGTTGCTATAAATAAAATAACTGGAAAAAGTGTCCCAAAGCCAAGGACAGCAGTTAAGAGAAAATTCAACAAAATAAGCAATAATCAGCTAATTGATGAAGGCATTTTGCTGTGGTTTCCTGGGCCAGCGAGCTATACAGGTGAAGATATGGCCGAATTTCATATTCATGGCAGCAGGGCTGTTATAAAAGAAATCCAGAACTCTTTATCTAAAATACCAAATTTAAGATTGGCAGAGGCTGGTGAATTTACAAAATTGGCATTTCAAAATGGTAAGATTAATTTATTAAAAGCAGAAAGTGTTGCAGATTTAATTTCATCAGAAACAGAAATCCAAAGACAACAGGCTGTAAATATTATGTCTGGAAAAAGTTCATATAAATTTAATTCACTAAGAGAGAGACTTTTAAAAATTTTATCGAAAGTAGAAGCTAAAATTGATTTTCCAGAAGATGATTTGCCTGGAGATATTTTACTGAACATTCATACAGAAGCAAAAAGTATTAGAGAAGAAATTAAGAAAATTTTAAATGATCAAAAAGTAGGAGAAAGAATTAGAGAAGGATTTAAAATTTCGATAGTAGGCCCCACTAATGCAGGTAAATCATCCTTGTTAAACTATTTATCAAAGAGAGATGTGGCTATTGTCTCTGAAACGGCAGGAACTACGAGAGATATAATAGAGACACACCTAAACTTAGATGGATATCCTGTTATTATTTCTGATACAGCTGGGATCAGGGACTCAAAAGATGAAATTGAAAAGAAAGGAATAAAGTTGGCTTTAAATAAAGCTGAGAATGCTGATTTAAATATAATTGTAATAGAGCCTAAAAGTGCTGATTTTGCTGACTTTTTTAATGATAAAATATCAAAAAAATCGATATTGGTTATCAATAAGATGGATTTAGGTATTGATCAAATTAATAATGAGGTAAAAAAATATGATCCTATTTGGATATCAATTAAAGAAGAAAAAAATTTAGATAAACTTTTAAATTCAATTAAAGAAAATTTAAAAAATAAATTTATATCATCCGAAGAAATTTTTATAACAAGAGAAAGACATAGGATAAACCTTGAAAAATGTTTTGAGAGTTTGAAAAATTTTGAGAAAAAAAATTCCTTAGAAGATTTTGATAAAGCCGCAGAAGATTTGAGGTTAGCTACTAGATATCTTGGAATTATAGTGGGTAAAGTAGACATCGAAGAGATTTTAGGCTCAATTTTTAGTGATTTTTGCATAGGCAAATAATCACTGATAAACCTAACCTTTTAAAGATTTTAAACTGTTTTCTTGTAAATTCTAATATCATTAATAGATTACAACTATGAAAAATGAATTATCATTTGATGTTGTGGTAATAGGAGGCGGCCATGCAGGCTGTGAAGCAGCAGCAGCATCAGCTAGAGTAGGAGTTAACACAGCCCTATTTACACACAAGTTTGATACTATAGGAGAGATGTCTTGCAATCCGGCCATCGGAGGCCTGGGTAAAGGTCACTTGGTTAGAGAGATTGATGCACTAGACGGCATCATGGGTGTAGTGGCAGATAAATCGGGCATACAATTTAGATTACTTAATAGGAGTAGAGGTCCGGCTGTACGAGGACCCAGAACTCAAAGTGATAGGGCTCTTTATAAAAAATTTATGCAAGAAAAACTTGTAAACTACTGTAATTTAAGCATTTATTCAGATCCTGTAATTAGGTTTAATTTTAAAAATAATGATATAATCGGTTTTATAACACAATCAGGTAAAGAGGTTAAGTCATCAAAGATAATTTTAACAACTGGAACCTTTTTAAATGGTTTGATACATATTGGTGAAAATAAAACTCCTGCAGGTAGGTTTAATGAACAACCCTCAACAGGTTTGAGTGAGCAATTAGAAAAATATAATTTTAAAATTGGAAGGTTAAAAACAGGAACTCCTCCAAGATTGGATGCTCGTACAATAAATTTTGAAAACTTAGAGGAGCAACACGCAGATGATGATCCATACTTTTTTTCATTTTTGACTAAAAAAAATCTTAATAAGCAAATTTCATGTAGAATGACTTATACGAATAATGATGTTCACAAAATTATATCGAAAAATATAAAACGTAGTGCCATGTATTCTGGAAGCATAAAGGGAGTTGGTCCAAGATATTGTCCGTCCATAGAGGATAAAATAAAAAAATTTGCTGATAAGCAGAGACATCAAATTTTTCTAGAGCCAGAGGGTTTAAATGATCACACAATTTACCCAAATGGTATTTCAACCTCCCTGCCCGCAGATGTTCAACAAGAAATATGTAATAAAATCAATGGTTTAGAGAATGTAAAAATTATCAGGCCTGGATATGCTATAGAGTACGATTTTGTTGACCCAAGAGAACTTTTTCTAACACTAGAGACAAAAAAAATTAAAAATCTATATTTAGCCGGCCAAATTAATGGGACTACTGGTTATGAAGAGGCAGCTGCGCAGGGATTGATAGCAGGTGTAAATGCTGCCCTTGCCTTTCAGGGTAAAGAACCATTTATCTTGGATAGATCGGAGGCATATATAGGTGTAATGATAGATGATCTAGTAACAAAGGGCGTTGCAGAACCTTACAGAATGTTCACATCGAGAGCTGAATATAGACTTTCACTAAGATCAGACAACGCTGACCTAAGATTAACAAAAAAAGGGATAAATATAGGTATTGTAAACAAGGAAAGAGAAATGATTTATAATGAGAAATACACTCAATTATCTAAAATTCAGTCTGAAATGGATAAATTGAAGATTACTCCCTCAAAAGCACAGAAATTTGGTATTAATATCGCAAAAGATGGGATTAGTAGATCTGCAAACCAAATACTGGGACAAAAATCAGTGAATATGAACAAATTAAGAGAAATTTGGCCTGAAATTAAGTATGTTTCATCTGAGATAGATGAGCAGTTAGAAATTAATTCACATTATAAAGGATATTTAAAAAAACAAAAAGCCGATATATTGGCATTCAAAAGAGATGAAAACTTAATAATTCCGAAAAATCTGAATTATGATAATTTTTCTGGACTATCTAATGAAGTAAAGTCAAAATTTAAAAAAATAAGGCCAAAAACAATGGGTCAGGCATTAAGAATTGACGGTATTACACCTGCTGCAGTATATATTTTGTTGTCTCATCTCAAAAGAAAGTCTATTAAGCATATAGCTTGATTGATTCGAACCTTATAAAAATTGACAGTTTAAAAATTGCAAATGTTTCACGTGAAACATTAAAAGAACTTGAGGAATATTCAAAAGCAATAATCCTAAAAAATAAGAGCATAAATTTAATTAGCAATAGCACAGAAAAGTCAATAAATTCAAGGCATATAGAAGATAGTGCGCAAACAATTGAATTTATTGATAAAATTGATATTAAAACTTGTACAGACCTCGGATCTGGTGCCGGTCTGCCTGGTATAGTTTTAGGAATTTTGATGAAAGCAAAAAACCCAATATTTAAGCTAATTTTTTATGAAAAGAGTTATCATAAAAGTATTTTCTTAAAAGAAATGACAAAAAAATTTAATTTAAACTCAGAAATTCATCAAAAAAATATTTTTGAAGAAAGAGATTTGAGTACTGATGTAATTATCTCAAGAGCATTCAAACCATTGCCCATAATTTTTCAGATTGCAAAAAATAATTTTAAGAATTTTAAATATATTATTTTATTTTTAGGTAAAAGTGGAAGAAAAATTTTATATGATGCCCTTAAAACATGGAAATTTGATTATGAAGAAAAAAAAAGTTTAACAAACAACGAGTCTATGATTGTTAAAATTTCTAATTTAAGCAAAAAAAATGTCTAATAAAAAAATTTTGAGATTAAATTTATCTAATATGCATAAAAAAAATTCTAAAAATAAAAATTTAATAAAAAAAAATGGATAAAAAAATTATTTCAGTAATAAATCAAAAAGGAGGTGTGGGGAAGACGACTACAGTAATTAATCTTGCAGCCGGGTTATCCATGAAAGGAAAAAAAATTTTAGTAATAGATCTTGATCCTCAGGGAAATGCAACAACTGGGCTTGGTTTATCAAATATTACAAACTCAGAGAACACAATTTACAGTGTTCTTAATGGAAATAAGGATATTTCTGATGTGATACAAGAAACAAGTTTTCAAAATCTTCATTTAATAACATCCAATGTGGATTTATCAGGCCTTGAGGTAGAAACAGCTGGAGATAGTAGAAGAGCATTCAAATTAAAAGACGAATTAAGCGCTATTTTAAATGATTCTGGGCCATCATATGATTATATATTGATTGATTGTCCACCATCCCTAAGTTTGCTTACAATTATGGCATTGGTAGCTTCGGATGCTCTAGTGGTACCACTTCAAACAGAATTTTTTGCCTTAGAAGGACTTACCCAACTTATTAAAACTATTGAAAGGGTCAAGTCTAATTTAAATCCTTCACTAGAGATAAGGGGAATACTCCTTACAATGTTTGATAAAAGAAATAAGCTTTCAGGACAAGTTGAGATAGAGGCTAGAAACTATTTCAAGGAAAAAGTATACTCTACTGCTGTTCCCAGAAACGTGAGATTGTCAGAGGCCCCATCTCATGGAATACCAGTATTAATATATGATAAAATCTGCCCTGGTAGTAAAGCTTATTTTAAGTTTACTGAGGAATTTTTAGAACAAGATAAACAAGTGGAGAGTGCAGCATGATAAATCCTTTTAAAAGTAAAAAGGGACTTGGGAGAGGTTTGTCATCATTATTAGGCGACACTGATATAAAAGTATCAAATGATAAGATTTCTATAAGTTCAATAGTACCTAATAAAAATCAACCAAGAAAATTATTCGAAAAAGAGGCTTTAACTGAATTAACAAACTCAATAAAAGAGAGAGGTATAATTCAACCCTTGATAGTTAGAAAGTCTGACGACAAAGACAATAAATTTGAATTAATTGCTGGAGAAAGAAGATGGCAAGCTGCTCAATCTGCGGGTTTACATGAGGTTCCAGTAGTTGTTATTGAAGCTGATAATCTCAAATCATTAGAGCTTGCAATAATTGAAAATGTTCAAAGAAAAGATTTAAATCCTATTGAGGAGGCTGAAAGCTATAAAAATTTAATCGATAATTTTAAATATGACCAAGATAAAGTCTCTCAATTTATTGGGAAAAGTAGACCACATATATCGAACTCTTTACGATTATTATCTTTACCTGAAAAAATTATTGATATGGTTAGAAACGAAAAAATCTCTCAAGGTCATGCAAAAATTCTTATCGGATTAGAAAATGCTCTATTGTTAGCAGAAAAAATTATTAAAAAAAAACTATCAGTAAGACAAACAGAAAATCTTGTAAGATCACTAAAATCACAGAAAGGTAGATTTTATAAATCCAAAGATGCAAATACTATATCAACTGAAAATGATTTAAGTGAAAAAATTGGCATGAGAGTATTTTTGAAAAATAAAAAAAATAACTCAGGCACTCTTTCTTTTGAGTATAAAGGATTGGACCAACTAGATAGGCTTATAAATATAATTAAAAACAATTACTAATTACTTACAATAAAATTTGACAATATATTGACGGAATTTATTGGATTCGTTTTGATTAAAATTTCTATATCATTTACCTGATATAATATTTTTTTTAAATCTTCGGACTTCCATAAATTTGCTTGTTTTTTAACATTTTCTTTATCTTTCCAAAATATTGGTGGTCTAACATTAGATATGACTTTATCGATATTTTTAATTTCTGCTAAAGTTTCAATTATATTTAATAATCTTTTAGATTTATTTGATATTGTTCTTAATATTAAGATACAATCATCATTTGAGTAATTATTCTCATTAAGAATTTTAGATGTATTTTTTACATCTTTTAACAAATAATTATCAGCAAGGAGACCAACACTGTAATTCTCCGCTAGGTTAGATAATTTTTGAACTGTTTCAAAGTTAATATTTTTATTTGTAGTAGAATAATTATAAATTTTTTCTAATTCATTTTTAATATTTCCCCTGTCGCCGTTTGATCTTTGAATTAGTAAATTAATAGACTCTCTCGAAAGTTTAATATTATTTTTTCTCAAGAAGTCAGTTATCAATAACAATAAATCACTTACGTTATCTTCATAAAAGGCAGTAACTGCTAAATTTTTTTCTTTTTCAAAGAAAATTCTAAGCTTTGATTTCTTTTCAAGAACACCACTTTTTAAAATTATTTTTATATCTTTTACTTTTTTCTCGAGTACGTATTTAATAACATTCAAAATTTTATCTGTTACTCTAGATATAATAATTAACTTTTCATTATCGAATAAAGATTTATTTAACAACTCAGATATAATTAATTCTGAATCCTTTATGAACTCATTTTCATCATAAGAATCTACCTCTAAATTATATCGATCTATAAAATTTTTTTTTATTACCTCATTTTGTAAACCAGTGTTTTTCCCATATAATAAAAAAATATTGAAAATTGATGTATCTAACTTTTTCAGTTCGAAATATTTAAAAATCATTCAATTATAGATAACGTAGATTTTAATATCTCGTCAGAAATATCTTCAGCTAAGAAAGCAATGATATCGTCCTCTTTTTTTGACAATTCGAATTTGTCGTCAATATTATTATACGTAGTTTGTTTGCTCAATCTATTGTTTATAATATTTGATTCATTTTTAGTAATTTTATAATTTATATCAATTGTAAGACTATAAACTGTCGGGTCACCTTTTTTGTTAGTTGCAATAATATTTTTATTTTTAGATGTCTCGTAAAATATATTATATTCATTTGTACCAGAACTTTTCCTTGATAAATGATTTGCAATTATTTTATTAATTTTGGTGTTTTCATCAAATTTAATATCAACGAATTGAAAATTATATTCCTTGTTTTTTAATATTGGCTGATACGAGCAACTGTATAACGCAAATAATATTACAGTTAAAAATTTGAATTTATTCATTTATTAAAATATTCATCAAACGATTTTTTACAAAAATTACTTTTTTTATTTTCTTATTATCTAAATATTTAATCATATTTTTTTCTTTTTTTATATCTAATATATCCATTTCAGAAGAATCTTTATTTATTTTTAAAACTATCCTTTTTTTGCCATTTATCTGAATTACAAAGTTAATTTCATTCTTATCTAAAATTTCTTTGTCATATTTCGGCCATCCTAAATTATTTTTTATTCCAAGATCATCCAAACATTCATTAATGAAGTGAGGGATTACAGGCATAAAACATGTTAAAATTTTAGTGTAATTTTCTTTGATATTCTTTACATCTTTTTTTGTTTTTACAAAATTTGCTAAAAAATTATAAGCTTCGTACATATTAGCAATAATTACATTATAATTAAATTTTTCTAAATTATGTGTAATTTTAGCTATTATTTGATTAGTAAATTCTTCAAAATCATTATCTAAATTTTTACTAGTTTCTTTTGAAGCTTTAATTTTCATTTCGTTGTGTAAAACCCAAAGTTTTTGAATAAACTTATATGATGATACCATTCCCTGTTCGGACCATTGAACATCTTTTTCTGGAGGACTATCAGACAAAATAAATAATCTAACTGAGTCTGCGCCAAAGTTTTTTATGATATATTCAGGATCAATCACATTTTTTTTTGACTTGGACATGGACTCTGATGCTCCAACCTTTACTAATTCACTGGTATCACTTTTTTTTACAATTTTATCTTTTATTTTTGTTACTTCATCCGGACTCAACCAATTATTATTTTTGTCCTTATAGGTTTCATGACAAACCATTCCTTGTGTGAATAGACTTTGAAATGGTTCTTTAATATTAAAATCATTGTTTTTGTAATCTATAGCTCTCATAAAGAAACGTGAATAAAGCAAGTGTAAAATTGCATGCTCAACACCTCCAATATACTGGTCTACTGGCATCCAATAATCAATTTCTTCCTTATTGAAACCGTATAATTTTTCTTTTGGTGAACAAAATCTCAAGTAATACCATGACGAACAAACAAATGTATCGAGAGTATCTGTCTCCCTAGTCATTTTTCTACCCTCTATTTCAACTTTTTTCCAATCATCTTGACTATCCAAAGGATTTCCTTTTACTGTTAAATCAATATTCTCTGGTAATCTGACAGGTAGCATCGATTTTGGTATTGGAACTGTTTTACCATTTTCATCATATGCAACAGGTATTGGACATCCCCAGTATCTTTGCCTAGAAACCCCCCAATCTTTTAACCTATAATTTATCTGTTTTTTTCCGATTTTTTTATTTTCAAGAAATTTAATAGTTTCTAAAACAGATTTACTTGGGGCTTCTAGACCATTTAAAAATTCTGAGTTTATTAAAATGCCTGGACCTGGGTAAGCTTCATTTTTTACTTTAAAATTCTCATCTTCATTATGTGGTCTGACAACTGTTTTTATTTCCAATTTATACTTTTTTGCAAATTCGTAATCTCTTTGATCATGAGCTGGACAACCAAAAACAGCACCAAATCCATATTCCATTAATACAAAATTTGCAAAATATACAGGAACTTTCTGTGAGGGGTTTATTGGATTAACTGCAAGTAAATCAGTCTTGAAACCTATTTTTTCACCTACTGCTATAGCCTCTTCGGTTGTTCCTGTTTTTGCACAATCTTTTTTGAAATTTATAAATTCTTTATCATCTTTGTAGAACTTTGAAATTTCATGGTCTGATGAAATAGCTAAAAAGGAAAAACCAAAAAGAGTATCGGGTCTAGTTGTAAAACATTTGATATTATCCACTGGTAAATCACCCTCTATTTTAAAGTTAATTTCACAGCCGAAGGACTTTCCAATCCAATTTTTCTGCATTGTTTTTACCTTGTTGGGCCAATTATCTAAATTATCTAGCCCATCAAGTAAATCTTGAGAAAATTTTGAAATATTAAAAAACCATTGGCTTAATTTCTTTCTTTCTACTACAGCTCCAGATCTCCAGCCTTTACCATCAATAACTTGTTCATTTGCTAATACAGTTTCATCAACTGGATCCCAATTTACATAATTTTCTTTTCTGTAAACTAACCCCTTTTCAAGTAGCTCCAAGAAAAATAATTGCTGATGTTTATAATAGTCTTCAGAACAAGTTGAAATCTCTCTATCCCAA
The DNA here is from genome assembly GCA_902540545.1 of uncultured Pelagibacteraceae bacterium. GTDB lineage: Bacteria > Pseudomonadota > Alphaproteobacteria > Pelagibacterales > Pelagibacteraceae > Pelagibacter. The sequence goes on along the minus strand of CACBMY010000002.1, from coordinate 893 downwards.
TCAATAGATAAGCCAAGCTTTTTTAATTGGCTTTTCATAGTCTCTATATTTTTATTGGTCCACACTTTAGGGTCAAGTTTGTTATCCCTAGCTGCATTTTCTGCCGGCATTCCAAATGCATCCCAACCCATAGGATGTAGTACATTAAAACCTGTCAGTGACTTATATCTAGATAAAACATCTCCTATGGTATAATTTCTTACATGACCCATATGTATTTTTCCTGATGGATATGGAAACATTTCAAGGCAATAAAATTTTTTTTTTGATTTATCTATTTTGCTTGAAAATTGCTTGCCGGTTTCCCAAAATTTTTGCCACTTTTCTTCAATACTTTTGAAATTATATCTTTCCACAGTAATAAATTAATTGATTAATCTTTTAGATGTTCGTTTATATATTTTGTTTTATTTTTACTTTTGCTTTGTTTTTCATAAACTGCTGCTTTACTCAAAATTTGTTTTGTTAATTCTTTCGATAAAGAACTAGATCTATCAGTAATTTTACATGACTGTTGAGTTGAGCATTTTTTATAGAAAACTTTTATCGTTAACGCATCTGATCTCACTTCATTGCTTAAAAATCGTATAGAAATTTTTACAGATTCATCACTTGCATCATTATCGCTATACCAATCAGTAACTATTATTCCCCCGCTGTAATTTGCCAAAGCTAAAGGCATAAAATCTAATGTATCTAAAGAGGCTCTCCAAAGCTCATTTGAGCTGGCGAAATCAAAATCACCACCTGAACCTTTTTTTACTGAGTCCATTATTCTAAAACCTCTGCCTTCCTCCAAGTTTTTTTGAACTCTTTTATCAGGGTTAGGAGAAATTTTTCTTGCGTCTGCACCGGGAAGTTTTCCATTACAAGAGCTTAGAAAAAATATTGAA
>CACBMY010000001.1 GCA_902540545.1 uncultured Pelagibacteraceae bacterium | reverse complement strand
TATAAACGGTAAATTTATTTCTGTTTGAGTTGCAGATGATAATTCTATTTTTGCTTTTTCGGCAGCTTCCTTAAGTCTTTGCAATGCTAATTTGTCAGATTTTAAATCAATACCATTTTCTTTTTTGAACTCTGATAAAAGATAATCAACTATTGCATTGTCAAAATCCTCTCCACCTAAAAAAGTATCACCATTTGTTGATTTTACTTCAAACACACCGTCTCCTAATTCAAGAATTGAAACATCAAATGTTCCTCCACCTAAATCATAGACTGCTATTTTCTTATTTGCTTTTTTGTCTAAACCATAAGCCAGAGATGCTGCTGTTGGTTCATTTATAATTCTTAAAACTTCAAGGCCAGCTATTTTACCTGCATCTTTAGTAGCTTGTCTCTGGGCATCATTAAAATATGCTGGAACGGTAATAACTGCTTGTTTGACCTCAGATCCTAAATATTTTTCTGCTGTCTCTTTCATTTTCTGAAGTGTGAAAGCTGAAATTTGTGATGGCGAATATTTTTGCCCTTTTGCTTCAATCCATGCATCGCCTTTATCAGAATTAACTATTTTAAAAGGAGCAGTCTCAACATCTTTTTTAACTGTTGGATCATCAAAATTTCTTCCAATTAATCTTTTAACTGCAAATATTGTATTTTCAGGATTTGTAACTGCTTGTCTTTTTGCTGGTTGACCTATTAATTTTTCACCTTCATCTGTAAATGCTACAACTGAAGGTGTCGTTCTTGCTCCTTCAGCATTTTCCAAAACTTTTGCTTGTGTTCCTTCCATAACGGCCACACAAGAATTTGTTGTCCCTAAATCTATTCCTATGACTTTGCTCATAATCTATCCTATCTGAAGCTCATATAAGTGCTTATTTTACAACTACAACCATTATAAATAATTAATTTTTCGCCTTTTTTTCCTGATTTTCTGGGTTTTTTTGGTTATTCTCTTTCTCTTCAGTTTTTCTTTTAGATACAGCTACCAACGAAGGTCTCAGCAATCTATCCTTCATCATAAAACCTTTCTGAATTTCTTGAACAATTGTCCCTTGATCTTTTGTATCATCTTCAATTTCCATCATAGCCTGATGTAAATTTGGATCTAGTTTTTCGTTAATTGCTTTAATGGGCTCAATATTATTTTTTTTGAAGATTGAAATCATATCTTTATTAATAATATTAATATGCTCTATTAATTTCTTTAATGTATCTTTATCTTTTATAGTCTCATCATTTTCCAGTGTTTGTTTTGATCTCTCTAAATTATCTAGAAGATTAAGAGTTTCTCTTGCAAATGAAAATCCACCATATTCAAATGCTTCATCTTTCTCTTTTTCAAATCTTCTCCTTTGATTTTCCATTTCAGCAAATGTTCTAGCTACTTTATCTTTAAGATTTGCAATTTCATCCTCGGGTGAAAGTTTTTTGTCTTCGTCTTTTTTTTCAGTCTCCTCTGGAGCCTGTGTATCTGCACCTAGCTCTGAATTTTCATCTTTAAGATTTTGATGTTCTTTATTTTGTGATTCTTCTTTTTCCATTACAGTCTATATGGTAAGAAATTCATGAAATTCCAGATGTTAAAAAAAAAAAATAAAGAAATTGTGGTAGGATCAAATAATGAGGGAAAAATTAAAGAAATAAAAGATTTATTACCTAAATACTATATTATTACGTCTCCCAAGGATTATGGTCTCAAAAGCCCCAAAGAAAATGGAGATACATTTCTTAAAAATTCTTTAATCAAAGCGAAATACTACTCAAAAAAAACAAATAAAATTTGTATTGCAGATGATTCTGGGCTTGAAATTGAATTGCTAAATAATCAGCCAGGTATTTATTCTGCAAGATGGGGTGGAAAAAGGGGCGATTTTAACTTGGCAATATCCAAGATATATAAAAAACTATCGAAGGAAGATAAAAACTGGAAATCAAAGAAGATTAAAGCAAGATTTATTTGTGCATTGACTATTTATGGATTAAAAAAAAATCCAGTCCAATCTTTAGGAATTATTAATGGAAGAATTTCCAAAAAAAAAATTGGAGACAAAGGTTTTGGATATGATCCAATTTTTATCCCTGACAATAAAAGATTAACATTTGGTCAAATGAGTCAAGAGTTAAAATTTAAAAATGATCACCGCGCACAAGCTTTTAAAAAAATTAAAAAATTTCTTTAAAATCATTGTCTTGTATTTCGTAAAAGTTTAATTGATGTGTTATAGTTTTTTTATTTATTTCAAAGATACCAATTTTCCCTTTAAATTTGTTTTTCTTAATAAATAAATTTTCATTAGTCTTAAAATCGTTATTTATTAATAAGTAATATATCAACCCTACTAGATCATAACTCAAAAAAGATATTTGATTTGGTGTAATTTTGAAGTTTTGAACATATTCTTTTTTAAATATTTCAAAATTATCTTTATTAATTGATGGAAAATATATTGGATGTAATGAGCTTTCTTTTAAAAGACTTTCATCAAACCATTGATTCAACGTGATGTATTTTATTCTTTCTGAAGATACATCAGTATATAGTAGAGATGTTGCAACACTTTTTAAGCTTTCACTAAAATCAGCGATTATTACTGAGTCAAAATTAATGAAACCTAAGGTATCTTTTTTTTTTAATTCATCAATTTTTTTCTTTTTATTTAAAGTATTTGAAGTTTCTATTCTTTTAATTTCATTTTCTAAATTTTTTTTCCTTTGCTGATATCTTGTTAAATCTTCAATTTGCTTAGTTAACAATGTTGGATCTTTATTATAAATAAATTTTTCTTTTAACAATAAATTTGATTTTTCAATAGCTTGCTCTATTTCTCTTTTATAATCTGCATCAGGAATTAAAAATATTGTATTACTCAAATTATTTTCACTTAAATATTTTTTAATTGTATTAATTTGCGATATCGCATTTACTCCAGCAGATATTACATTTTTTGGGTTATTTCTTATTTTATTTGTAAAAGACAAAAATGTTACACCATCTAACTCATCAAGATATTTATTACTCTCATTAAATACAGGTCCAATTATTATTTTAATCCCTTGCTCATAAAGTTCTTTTGAAACTCTAAGTGTATCAATTGGATTTGCTTTTGTATCTTTTGGTATAACTGTAATTCTACGGTCATTAATTTTATTTAGCGCCATTCTAGTTGATTTAAGAACTGACTCCCCTATATAGGAGAACTCACCAGACAAAGGAATAACTAAACCAATTTTAATTTTTTCTTCTGAAATCGCTTCAAGATTAAAAGAAACGATAATAAGAAAAACTTTTAAAACTGTGATATATAATGTTTTCATTAATTCTAAATGTATAAATTTGAAATAAAAGATAACTTAAAACCTGGGCTATATTGTGTTTCTACGCCAATAGGAAATCTAGGTGATATCACTTTTAGAGCTTTACACATTTTAAATAAATCAGACATTATTTTGTCAGAAGATACGAGAGTTTCAAGTAAACTGTTAGCCAAGTTTAATATTAAAACTAAATTATTATCAAATCATAAATTTAATGAAAAAAAAAATATTAAAAATGTGTTAGATTTATTAAAGAAAAACAGAATAATATCTATTATATCTGATGCTGGTACACCCACAATTTCAGATCCAGGAATACATTTGATAAATGAATGTATTAAGAGTGAAATAAATGTATTTCCAGTTCCAGGCGCATCTGCTGCAACATCTGCGATTTCTGTTAGTGGTTTTTCCCACAATTTTTTCTTTTGCGGTTTTATACCTGAAAAAAAATCAGATATTGAACAACTTTTTAAAAAAATTTCGAATATAAATTTTTCACTTGTCTTCTTTGTTTCGCCAAAAAAAATAAAAAAAATTATATATCATATACAAAAATATTTTTACGATAGAGAAATTTTAATTACTCGAGAAATGACCAAAATACACGAAGAGTACATTAGAGAGAAAGTTAAAAATTTAAATAATGTTATTATATCTCAAAAAGGTGAAATGACTGTTGTTATATCTCAAAATAAAACTTCACAAAAAAGGTTACAAGTTATTGAAGAATCAGTTAAAAAAAAAATTATTAAACTTTTAAAAAATATGTCAATAAAAGATGTTGTGCTAAAGATTAATCATGAAAATAACATTTCAAAAAAAATAATTTATGATTTTTGCTTAAATAAAAAAAATGAAATCTAAATATTCTTTAATATTATTAATTTTTATATCCATAACAGGATGTGTAGGCTACTCCTCTACTGGAGTATTGGGAACAGGTGTTTCAATTGCAATGGATCCAAGAACAATAGGTACTCAAATTGACGATTCCTTGATGCAAAAAAATCTAAGAGCCAAACTAATACTGATGGATAAAGGATATTTTCTTAATGTTAAAACAAAAGTATTAGACGGGAGAATTTTTATAACCGGTAAGGTTAATACTGTTGAAGAAAAACTTAAAATAACAAAATTGGGTTGGGAAATAAAAGGTGCAAGATCAGTGAAAAATGATTTAAAAATTAAGGAACAGTTTAATTTTAAACAAACTGCGAAAGATATACTGATAACTTCTCAATTAAGAACAGCTCTTATAACAAATAAAAAAATTAAGTCTGCAAACTATGATATCGATACTTATAAGAAAATTATTTATATTTATGGGATATCTCAAAATGAAGAAGAAAGAGCTGAGGTTATAAACGAAGGTAAGCAAGTTCTAGATGTTGAAGATGTTGTTACAAGCATTTTTCTTGTAGAAGATCTTAGGGTAGTAAAAAACTAATTAGGTTTTTTGTAATTAATCACCCCTGCTGAATATGCTGCAACAGATGCTAAATTTAATATGTCAGATGTCGATGATCTTAATGGAGCTATTTCAATCGCCTGACCTAAACCGATTAACAGTGGTCCAATAACTTTTGCACCACCTAAAGTTTTCATTATTTTATAAGTTATAGCAGCGCTATGCTGCCCAGGCATAATTAATATATTTGCATTACCAACAATCTCAGAGAAAGGATATAGGTCTTTATACTCATCACTTAATGCTACATCAGGCTGCATATCTCCATCAAATTTAAAGTTAACCTTTTTATATTTTAAAATTTCTACTGCATCTCTAATATGTTTAGTTCTTGCAGTAATTGGTTGGCCAAAGGTTGAGTGTGAAAGAAAAGCAACTTTTGGTTCAAATCCAAATAATTTTGCAACCCTAGATGCAGAAATAGCTATTTCAGAAAGTTGCTCAGATGTGGGATATTCGTGAACACTTGTATCTGCAATAAAGACCGTTTTTCCTTTATTTACAATCATGTTCAATCCAAACATAATTTCCCCAGGTCTTGCATCTATTACCTTTTTTACTTTATCAAGAGATTGTCCATACCTTCTCGAATTTCCAGTAACCATTGCATCAGCATCACCACATGCAACCATGCAAGAACCCCATATAACTCTATCATTTCTAACCATTTTATCACAATCTCTTTCAAGCAACCCCTCTGTTCTTTGAAGTTTTTTAAATAGGTAGTTTACATATTTTTTTCGTTTGTCACTTAAAGTGGAGTTTACAATCTTTATATCAAAGTTTTCTCCGTAACCAATCTCTCTGAGTTTTTCTTTAACCACTTTTTCTTTAGCAACCAAAATAGGTGTTCCTAGTCCACTATTTTTAAATGCTATTGCAGCCTTCAAAGTATTTTCATCTTCACCATCGGCAAATACAACTTTTTTGTTTGTTTTTTTAATTTGGTTGTTAATTCCCTGCATAATAGTTACAGATGGGTCGAGCCTTTGTTTTAGCTGTTCAGAATATTGATCAAAATTTTCTATTTTTTTTCTAGCAACACCAGATTTTATAGCAGCTTTTGCGACTGCTACTGGTATTACACTTATTAACCGAGGGTCAAAAGTAGATGGAATAATATATTCTTTTCCATAATTAGGTCTTTCACCACCCATTGCAGCCGCGACTTCGTCAGGCACAAATTCTCTTGCAAGTGAAGCAATAGCATTAGCTGCTGCAACTTTCATCTCTTCATTAATAGTTTTTGCTCTAACATCTAATGCCCCTCTAAATATGTATGGAAACCCAATCAAATTATTTACTTGGTTTGGATAATCGGATCTACCTGTTGCTATAATTGCATCATTTCTCACTTCTTCTATATCTTCGGGTTTAATCTCAGGATCTGGATTTGCGCATGCAAATATAATAGGATTTTTAGCCATTTTTTTAACCATACTTTTTTTTACAACACCTGCAGCGGATAAGCCTAAAAATACATCTGCATTTTTCATCGCATCATCTAAACTTTTATCCTTTGTTTCTACTGCAAATTCTTTTTTCCAAGAATTAATATCTTTTCTATTTTTATTTATTACTCCTTTTGTATCCAACATTTTGATATTATTTTTTGGAATACCAGTACTTCTAAATAATTTTGCACAAGCCATAGCTGCAGCACCTGCACCATTTATTACTACCTTAATTTTTTTTAAATTCTTTTTTGCAATATCCACAGCGTTAATTAATGCTGCTGTTGTTATTATTGCCGTTCCATGTTGATCGTCGTGAAATACAGGAATATCTAAAATTTTCTTTAACTCTTCCTCAATTATAAAACAGTTTGGAGCTGCAATGTCTTCAAGATTTATACCACCAAAACTTTTTGCTATATGTTTAATGGTATTAATTATTTCTTTTGTATCTTCTGTATCTATTTCTAAATCTATAGAGTCAATATCCGCAAATCTTTTAAATAGAACAGCTTTTCCTTCCATAACTGGTTTTGATGCTATGGCACCCAAGTTTCCCAGCCCCAATATTGCTGATCCATTACTAATTACAGCAACTAGGTTACCTTTAGTAGTATATTCGTATGCCAACTCAGGATTATCAGCTATTGCTTTTACAGGAGCCGCAACGCCTGGAGAATAAGCTAGGGCCAAGTCTCTTTTTGTAGTTACAGGCTTTGATGAAACGATCTCTATCTTGCCAGATTTATCATTAGTATGAAAATCCAAAGCTTCTTTATCAGAATAATGTTCAATTTTGTTTTTTTTCATTATTTGTTAGATATAAAAAAGGATTAAGTTACTAATATGATTTATGAATTTAATTAAGTCAACAGGCACATTTAGTCTGTTTGTTATACTAAGTAGGATTTTAGGATACATTAGAGACTTTTTCATAGCAATTTATCTTGGTTCAGGACCAATTGCTGATGCATTCTTCGTAGCATTTAGAATACCAAATACCTTTAGAAGATTGTTTGCAGAAGGTACTTTTAATGCAGCATTTGTTCCATCTTATACATCAGAACTTTTGTCTAGTAAAAAAAAAGCTCAAAAATTTGCAGGCTCTGTATTTAATTTATTGGTTCTAGCACTTTTAAGTCTAACAATTCTTGTCGAAATTTTTATGCCAAGCTTTGTAAAATTGATTGCTCCTGGCTTCTCAGATATAGATGAAAAGTTCAAATTAGCAGTTGATTTAACAAGAATTACTTTTCCATTTTTACTTTTTATAAGCACAGCTTCCTTTTTTTCAGCAATTTTAAATTCTCACAATAAGTTTGCCGCAGCAGCTGCAGCCCCACTTTTTTTAAATATAATACTAATAATATGTTTCTTTTTTATAAAAAATGATACTGATTTAGTTTACTATCTAAGTTACGCAGTAACATTTGCAGGAATTATACAATTTATATTTTTATATATTTTTACTCGAAAATATTTTTATCCAAGTTTTAAATTCAATTTTCAAATAGATTACAAAATAAAATTCTTTTTTAAAAAGCTCTTGCCGAGTATATTTTCATCTGGGGTTACTCAAATTAACATATTAGTTGGAACAATAATTGCTTCTTTCCAAGCAAGTGCTGTTTCATATTTATATTATGCAGACAGAATATACCAGATAAACTTAGCGATAGCAGGGATTGCAATCGGTATTATTATTTTACCTAACTTGAGCAGATATGTTAAGACTAAAAACAATGTAAAATTGGAAATTTTACAAAATAAGTCTTTGGAGTTAAGTTTATTTTTAAGTCTTCCAGCTACCCTAGCATTAATTATTGCTTCTGAAGAAATTGTTTCCGCACTTTTTGGCTATGGATCTTTTAATGAAGAAAGTGTTAAAAATTCAGCACTTGCATTATTTTATTTTGCATTAGGTTTACCTGCATTCTCAATGATAAAAATATTTTCAAGTTTTATATTTGCCAGAAATGATACAAAAACACCTTTTTACTTTTCATTGATTTCTGTAATTTTGAATATTGTTATTAGTGTATCTTTATTTAGTAAAATAGGTTTTATTATAATTCCTATAGCAACAACTATTTCTTCGTGGTTGAACGGTTTCTTACTAATGGTATTTGCACTAAATAAAAATTATTTTAATTTCAACAACTCATTTTTTATACAACTTTTTAAAATATCAATTTCAAATTTAATTTGTTTGGGATTATTTAAAATATTAATAAATTATTTTGGCAATTATTTTATATTTTCAAATAGTTACAAATTTTTAGCAATTATATTATTAGTTCTTTTAACTTTTGCTTTTTATTTATTGATTTCAATACTCATTAAGGCCTTTAAAATATCTGATATTAAATTAAACTATTAAATTATGTCTAAAAAAATTTTTTCTGGAGTTCAACCAACTGGAAATTTACATCTTGGCAATTATATAGGTGCAATAAAAAATTTTGTTGATTTACAAAACAATAAAGACAATAGATGTATTTTTTGTGTCGTTGATCTTCATGCCATCACTGTAATGCAAGATCCGATAGAGTTAAAAAATAATATTAGAGAAACAGCAGCAGCATTCATCGCAAGCGGTATTGATCCAAAAAAAAGTATAATATTTAATCAGTCTTTAGTTCCTGCACATTCCGAGGGCTCTTGGATTTTAGGATGTGTAGCCAGAATGGGATGGCTTAATAGAATGACGCAATTCAAAGAAAAAGCAGGAAAAGATAAGGAAAAAGCTAGTGTTGGTTTATATATTTATCCTATTCTAATGGCCTCTGATATTCTTTTATACGACGCTACTCATGTACCGGTTGGAGATGATCAAAAACAACATTTAGAACTCTGCAGAGATATAGCTCAAAAATTCAATAACGAATATAAATGTCCAGATTTCCTAAGACCTCCTGAACCTCTAATCCAAAAACATTTTTCAAGAATAATGAGTTTGAAAGATGGTTCCAAAAAAATGAGTAAGTCAGATATTGCTGAAGGCAGTAGGATTAATCTAACAGATGACGAGGATCAAATTATAAACAAAATAAAAAAAGCAAAAACAGATAATGATACTTTACCTGGAAAAGAAGATGGACTTAAAGGTAGACCCGAAGCAGAAAATTTGATGGGTATTTACTCAAGTTTAAGCAATCAAAATATTACTGATACATTAAATGAATTTGAAGGAAAAAATTTTTCTGATTTAAAAAATAAACTATCTGAAATAATTGTGGCCAAGCTCTCCCCTATATCAAAAGAAATACAAAAATTGTTGTCAGATAAAAATTACATAGATCAAATTTTAAAAGATGGAGCAGAAAAAGCAGAAGATATTTCTTCTAAAAAGGTTAAAAAGATTAGAGAAATAGTTGGTTTTTAACCATTTAATATTTTGAAATAAACACTATATAAAGCTTATGTTTATACAAACTGAGAATACACCAAACCCAAATTCATTAAAGTTTCTGCCTGGTAGAAAGGTATCTAATAACGGTCCTTTAGAAGTTTTGAATAAAAAAGATACAACTAATTTACTAATAAAGAACTTATTACAAATAAATGGTGTGACTGGAGTATTTTTAGGAGAAGATTTTTTTTCTATAAATAAAGAAGAAAATAAAAATTGGGAAGATATTCAGCACATTGTCATATCATATGTAAATGAGCATTACGCAAATGGTAATACCTGCATTATCGATAAAACTAATGAAGAAGAGCAAGACAAAAATTATTCAGAAATTGAAAAAAAAATAATAAGTGTTCTAGATTCAAAAATCAGACCTGCTGTTGCAAGAGATGGCGGAGATATAAAGTTCCAAGAATTCAAGGATGGAAAAGTTAAAGTTTTGTTAAAAGGTAGTTGTTCAGGCTGTCCATCTTCAACTCTTACTTTAAAAAAAGGAGTGGAAAACTTACTTTGTCATTACATTCCTGAAGTTAAAGAAGTTTTAGCTGTATAATTAATCAATAATAATTATATTGAAATTAATGGTTAGACGTACAAAAAATAAAATTATTAAACTCAAGCAAAAGAAAAATAATGTATTTAGATTTTCAGCAATAAGTATTTTTGTAATATTTTCATTCTTTTCCTTACCGACTTTAAGCAATTTTCTAGATAAAAATTTAAATTTCAAAAAATCTGTAATCTCAAATGCTGGTGTAAATTTTGACCAAGAACTAGACAAAAGAAAAAAAATCCTTGATGGAGATAGAGAAACTAAAACAAATAAACTGAGTCTGAAAAATATTTTTGCTGATATTGATTTCTTCAGTACAGATGACGAGGGACAGAATTCAATAAGATTTGATGCAAGAACAATTGAGCAATTGTTTAAAGATACAAATTATAATCTTGAAAGAGTTAGAGAGACTAAGTTAGTAAATATAGGCAATAAAATCGATCATCTTCCAAAAGAGATTAAAAGTATTGAAAGTTCAAAAAAAAGAAAGAGACTATTTATTCAAATAGTTTTACCATTAATCGTAGAAGAGAACGCTAAAATTCGTCTTGATAGAAGAGAATTATTTAGAATATTGGCTAAGAATATAAACACGCAAAAAGAAAAGAATTGGTTGAAAGAAAAATTTAAACAATATGGTTTAAAAGATGGAGATTTTTATTCTCTGAAAGTTAGAATGGATGAAATACCTGTCTCTTTAGCACTGGCTCAAGCTGCTAAAGAAACTGGATGGGGGACATCTAGATTTGCACAGGAAGGCAATGCATTATTTGGACAATGGACTTGGAATGGCGATGGAATTAGACCAGCAGGTGTAGATAAAGATGCAAAACACAAAGTTGCAAAGTTTGCAGTTCTTAAAGCATCAGTGAGAGCATATCAACGAAATTTAAATACCCATAGCAGTTATATTGAATTTAGAAAAGAAAGAGCAATTCAAAGGGATAACGATGAAAAATTAGACAGTTTAAAATTGGTAAATTTTTTAGATAAATATGCGGAGACAGGGCAACAATATATTGATGTGTTAAAACAAATTATAAAGCAAAATTCCCTTACGGATTTTGATGATGTTAATGTAATGCCTACAAGTAATAAGACTAAAAAATTAATTTAATTTTGAACAAATTGGAAACCTGAAAATCTCCACCCATTTTCATCTTTTAAAGAACAATTAATTCTCCCTCTTCTTTCAATAAATTTTTCTGCAAAGTTAATATTTAATATATTGTCAATTAAGACAACTTTTGTTTTTCTCCATTTTGAACCTTCATTTGAAAAACAATTAATATTTTCTAAATTTTTTTGATCTTCAAAAAACTCTATCATCATTTTAGGTGGATTTTCTCCATCATTCATAAATTTGTTTTCAGGTTTAATAATCCTATATTGTAGTGGCAAATAAGATATTACCTCTTTAAATCTATTTATTTCTCCATATTTTTCATTTATCGGAAATCTTGGTAGTTCATATCTATCTTTGTTTAAATCAATGACACCTGAATGTTGGCCAAATGCAAATTCAAAATTATTTGAAATAAAATTTTTCTGCTCTAAATTATACTCACCAAAAGGATATGAAAAAAAACTTGGATTATAACCTAATTTGTCATTAAAAATTTTAATTGATTTCTCAATATCTTCTACAAACTTTTGAAAAGTAAATTTGGTTAAATAATCGTGTGAATGTGAATGATTACCAATGTACGCAAAGTTCTCTTTTTCTACTTCTTTTATTTGGTCCCAGCTCATGTACCCTTTATTTCCAACAGCTTCTGTTGAAACAAATAAAATAAATGGAATTTTTTCTTTCTTCAAGATTGGCCAAGCATTTTCATAAAATGATGTGAATGCATCATCGATAGTTAGTAGAATTTTTTTTTGTTCCTTAACTATTTTAAAATTTTTTGAAAATTCACTAGGATTATAAAAATTTAAATTGTTTTCTTTTATTAAATTAATATGTTTTTTGAATATATCTAATCTTATATTTGTTGATGGATACTTATTTTCTTCAAATCTATGGTACATAATTGCTAAAATACCTTGTTCATTTTTAAAATATTTTTTATTTACTACTTCAGCTTTAACGTTTAAAAAAATAATAAAAAAAATGAATACTTTAATTATTAACGCTGCAGATGATAAAATATTATTTTCTCTCATAACTAACATAGAATCTTATACTACCGCTCATACAAACAGTAGAGAAAATTTTGACAAAATAATGATACTAATTTTAAATTTCCTTAAAGAACATGACTCAAATTTAGATAAAATAAGTGAAATATTTGTTAATCAAGGTCCTGGCAAAATCTCAAGCATTAGAAATTCAATAGCAATTGCTAAAGGTATTGCTTTTGCAAAAAATATTGATTTATATGGATTTTTAAGTGAACACTTAACTGAAAAAGGTATAGATCAGTTAGTAAAGATTGATAAAAAAAATTTTACAAATATTAATTTGATTAAACCCCTTTACTCGAGTTAAAATAAATTATGTTAGAAACTATTGAAGAAAAATGTCAAAAAAATGGAGTAAAACTTACAGATCAAAGAAGGATAATTGCAAGAGTAATATCCGAATCTAAAAAAACATATGGAGAGTCTGACCACCCAGATGTCGATGAGCTATATAATAGGGTCTCACAAATAGATTCTAAAATTAGTATTGCGACAGTTTATAGAACAGTCAAACTTTTTGAAGAAGCTGGAATTTTAACAAAACATGATTTTAAGTCTGGCAAAGCAAGATATGAGCTAAATGATGATCATAATCACTTGATAGATATTAAAACTGGAGAAATAATAGAATTTGTTGATGAGGAAATCGAAGAATTGCAAAAAAAAATTGCTGATAAATATGGCTACAAGCTCGTTGATCATAAATTAGAACTATACGGTATTAAAAAAAAATAATTCATGCACAAGAAGGTTTTTATAAAGACATTTGGTTGTCAAATGAATGAATATGACTCTAACAGGATATATGATGCTGTTAAATCAATAGGATATAATAAAACAGAAAATCAAGATGATGCTGACTGTTATATTTTGAATACATGTCATATTCGAGACAAGGCCAAGGACAAAGTTTATCATGAGATTGGCAGAGTAAAAAAATTATATAAAGATAAAAAAAAACCAATCATGGTTGTTGCAGGCTGCGTCGCTCAAGCTGAAAATACTGAGATGCTTAATAGAGAGAAATATATAGATTTAGTTATAGGTCCTCAATCTTATCAAAAAATAAATAATCTTTTAAAAAGCTTTGAAGAGGAAAATAAAGTTGAAGAAACTGAATTCGACTCAGTTTCAAAGTTTAGATATTTCGATAATATTAAAAATAACGATACCAATGTTTCATCTTTTCTAACAATTCAAGAGGGCTGTGATAAGTTCTGTCACTTTTGTGTTGTACCTTATACTAGAGGACCAGAATATTCTCGACCATTTAAAAGCATTATTGATGAAGCTGAGAGATTGATAAAGAACGGATCTAAAGAAATAACTTTTCTTGGTCAAAACGTAAATGCTTATTCTTATATAGATGGATCTAGAGAGTACAGACTATCAGATCTAATTAACACACTCAGTAAATATAACGAAATAAGTAGAATTAGATATACCACCTCTCATCCAAGAGATATGACAGATGATCTTATTGAATGTTACAAAAATTCAAAAAAATTAATGCCTTTTGTTCATTTACCGATACAAAGTGGTTCTGACAGAATATTAAAAATGATGAACAGAAAGCATAATGTAGATTATTATTTAAATATTTATGAAAAATTAATAAACATTAATTCTGATATAAAATTTTCCAGTGACTTTATTATTGGATACCCTGGAGAAACGGAGGATGATTTTAAAGAGACTTTAAATTTAGTTAATAAAATTAAATTTATAAATTCATTTTCTTTTATTTATAGTCCAAGACCAGGAACAAAGGCTGCAGAATTAGAGATTACTGATAAAGATAAAATTAAAAGCAGACTTATAACTATTCAAGATAAATTGTTTAGCAATCAAATAGAATTAAATAAGTCATTGGAAGGCAAAACTTTAGAAGTACTTGTAGAAAATAAACTTGAAAACCAAAATAAATTTTTTGGTCGAAATAAATTCTTAAATTCAGTAATTTTTGATGGCAATGAAAGTCATATTGGCAAATTAATAAAAGTTAATATTGAAAAAAGTAATCAAAATTCTTTATTTGGTAAAGTAATAGATAAAGTGAAAGCAGCATAGCTTGAAAAATTTTGTAAAACCAAAAATCAATTCTGATCTAAAATTTGTCTATTCAGAAAATAATACCATAAGTATTGTATTTCAAAGTAATGAATTATTGTTGGGTGTTTTGGGAGAATTTAATAATAATCTAAAAGAACTAGAAAAAATTACAAAAACTAGCATTTACTCAAGAGGAAACTCGATTTTATTAAAAAATACTCCTGAAAAAAATGAATTAATAAAGAATGCAATTCAATTTCTTGTAGATCAATTTTTAAATAATGGAACATTAGAAAAAAAGGATATAGAGTCATCTGTGAACAAATTTATGATTGACGAGAAAGTTACAAATAAAAGTGGAAATGTAGAATACATAATAAAAACTCCAAAAAAATCTGTAATACCAAGATCAGAGAAACAAAAAAATTACATAAGAGCTTTAAAAGAGTCAGATATTGTTATTTCTGCAGGACCAGCTGGAACTGGTAAAACTTTTCTAGCTGTCGCTGTTGCCTTAACGATGTTACTTGAAAAAAAAATAGAGCGTATCATTTTATCTAGACCAGCAGTGGAAGCAGGAGAGAGATTGGGTTTTTTACCAGGAGATATGAGAGAAAAAGTTGATCCTTATTTAAGACCTCTTTACGATTCATTGTATGACTTATTAGATTTTGAAAAAATTCAAAAAAAAATAGAAGTTGGAGATATTGAAATTGCACCACTTGCTTTTATGAGGGGAAGAACTTTAAAAAATTCTTTTGCAATTCTTGATGAAGCACAAAATGCCACCGATACTCAAATAAAAATGTTCTTAACAAGAATTGGTGAAAATTCCAAAATAGTTATTAACGGTGATCCTTCCCAAATAGACTTACCAAATAAAACAATGTCAGGTTTAAATAGATCAAAAAAATTACTTGGTCATTTAAATGAGATTTCTGTGGTAGATTTTGATCATACGGATGTTGTAAGACACCCGCTAGTTTCCAAAATAGTCAAGGCTTATTCTGATAAAAATTCAGATTAATGATTAAAGCCATCATAGTTTTAGATAAAAAAATTTGGGAAAAAAAATTAAAAAAACCAGAGCTATACTTCAAAAAGAAATTAAACAAATTATCTAGATTTAACTCCTTCAAAAATAAAAACCAAGAATTCACTGTGATGCTTACTAATAATAAAAAAATGAAAGACTTAAATTCAAAGTTTAGAAATAAAAATGTTTCAACAGATGTACTTTCTTTTCCTCTTAAAATTAAATTAAAAAATAAATTATATTTAGGCGATATAGCAATTTCTTTTGAAATAATTAATAGAAGAGCAAAATTATCTAGTTTTGATCATGAATTGGATAAAATGTGGATACATGGTTATTTACATCTCTTAGGGCATGACCATAAAAAAAATAAAGATTATTATTTAATGAAAAAAAAAGAAAATTTAATATTTAAAAAATTGAATAAAATAAATTGAACTCTATTCTAGAAAATAAAGCTTACTTAATTCTAATATGCTTACTTTTAGGTATACTCACGTCATTTAGTTTACCTCCTTATAACTTAGTTTTTATTAATTTTTTAACACTTCCGTTATTACTTTACATATTAGTTAATTATGTAGATAACAAAACTATCTCATTTTTTGTCGGTTGGATCTTTGGATTTGGTTATTTTATTTCTAACCTTTATTGGATTACAAATTCTTTGACATTTGATGTAAACTTCAAATTTATTATTCCATTTGCATTAATATTAGTTCCTTTATTTCTGGGAATATTTTATGGTTTAGTTACTTTTCTATGCAATTTTTTTAATTTAAAAAATAAAATCTCATCAATTTTAATCTTCTCAATTCTTTTTGGTGTAATTGAGTTTATAAGAAGTTTTATTTTTGGTGGTTTTCCTTGGAATTTATTAGTTTTTAGTCTTTCAAATAATTTACCTTCTTTACAAATTTTATCTTATGTAGGTACTTATTCATTAAATTTATTATCAATAACTATATTTTTATTGCCAGTAATATTTTTTTTTAAATATAGAGCCTTAGCTAAGTTTTTAATTTTTAGTCTTAGTTTAATTTTAGTAATAATCAATTTCTTATATGGAAAATTTATTATTAAAAATTTTGAAAGAAAAAAACATGATAACTTAGGTTCCATTATTCGAGTTATCTCTCCAAACATACCTATCGAAAGATTCTTATCAAACCAAGACGCAAAAAAAAATATTAATGAATTAATTAGTTTAAGCGACCCATATAACCTAAAAAAAACAATATTCATTTACCCAGAGGGAATTATTACAAGTATATATTTTAAAGATCTAAAATTTTTTAAAGATATCTTCAAAGAAAATTATAATATCAATCATAAGGTAATATTGGGTATTAATAGTGTCAACCATAATAAAATTTATAATTCTCTAATAGTATTAAATAACGAGACTGAATTATTATATAAATACAATAAGAATAAACTTGTTCCATTTGGAGAATTTTTGCCTTTTGAAAATTTCCTTAAAAGAATAGGTTTAAAAAAGATAACTCAAGGATATCAATCATTTTCAGCTGATGATAAAAGAGAAATTTTGGAAATTAATCAATTAAAATTTATCCCACTTATTTGTTATGAAATTATCTATTCAGGAAAAATTAATCCAAATAAAAATTATTATGATTTTATATTAAATATTTCTGAAGATGGTTGGTTTGGGAAATCAATAGGACCCAAACAACATTTAAATCATTCAATATTTAGATCAATTGAAGAAGGTAAAAATGTTATAAGGTCAACAAATAATGGGATATCTGCTTTCATTAATCCTAAAGGTCAAATTATTAAACAAATAACTAAAAAAGGATATTTTGATGTTAATGAAATTAAACGTGTTGATAAAACTTATTTTGCTAAACATGGTAATAAGATCTTCTTTTATTTTGTTCTAATTTATACTAACTTCTTTTTGATTTTAAAAATTAGGGAGAATAAATGAAAAAAGATTACTTATTTACTAGCGAGTCAGTGTCCGAAGGCCATCCAGATAAGGTTTGTGATAGAATTTCTGATATGGTTGTGGATACATATTTAGCAGCTGAACCTCAATCAAGAGTTGCTTGTGAAACCTTGACAACAACTAACAAAGTTGTCTTAGCTGGTGAAGTAAGAGGTCCAGAAATTAAAAAAGAGGATTTAATTCAAAAGGTTAGAAATTGCATTAAAGATATCGGTTATGATCAAGCAGGATTTACCTGGAAAGAGGCAACTTCAGTTGAAAGCCATTTACATGCTCAATCTGCTGATATTGCCATGGGTGTAGACTCTTCTGGGAATAAAGATGAAGGCGCAGGTGACCAAGGTATTATGTTTGGTTATGCTTGTAATGAAACCGATGTTCTTATGCCAGCACCAATACATTATTCTCATAAAATATTGAGACTTATGGCAGAAGATAGAAAATCTGGAAAATTAAAAAACATAGAACCAGACTCAAAAAGCCAAATAACAATAGAATATAAAGATGGAAAGCCCTCATCTGTGAAATCAGTAGTTATATCAACACAACATTCACCTGATGTAAATCAATCTCAGGTAAGAGATTTAGTTAAACCTTACATTGAAAGATCAATACCAAAGGAATTGTTAAGTTCATTAGATGAAAATGAAATTTATGTAAATCCGACTGGAAATTTTGTAATTGGAGGTCCAGATGGTGATAGCGGTTTAACTGGTAGAAAAATAATTGTTGATACCTACGGTGGGGCTGCTCCGCATGGAGGTGGAGCATTTTCAGGTAAAGATCCAACTAAAGTTGATAGATCCGCTGCTTATGCGTCAAGATATTTAGCAAAAAATATTGTTGCATCAAAAATAGCAGATAAATGTTTGATCCAACTTGCTTATGCAATTGGGGTATCAAAACCTTTATCTATATATGTTGATTTGTTCGATAATGATTATGAAAAAAATAAGCATGTTGAGAAGCTTATTCATGAAAATTTTGATTTAAGCCCTAGAGGCATCAGAGAAATGCTTGGTCTTAATAAGCCTATCTACGAAAAAACAGCAGCCTACGGACACTTTGGTAGAGTCCCAGATGATAAAGGTTCATTTTCGTGGGAAAAGACCAATAAATCAGAGGTATTTAGTAAGTAAATAAAGTTGAATATTAAGAAAAAATAAATATATTCCACTCAAATTAATAAAATTTCAAAATGGGCTTCGGCCCATTTTTTTTTATTGCGATTGAAATGTTAAATAGAAGAGCCGATAAATTAGAATTGATAAGAATAGCAGAAGCAGTAGCTTTAGAAAAATCTATCGATAAAGAGTTAATTATTGGATCGATGGAAAATGGTATTGCAAAAGCAGCTAAGTTTAAATTTGGATCCGAAAATGAAATTAAAGTTGAGATCGATAGGGAGAATGGAAACATTGGGATATATAGAAAATTAGTAATCGTAGAAAAGACAGAAAACTCTAATTTAGAAATAACCTTGGATGATGCAATTAAGCTTAACGAAAGTAATCAAGGAAAACAAATAGGTGATGAAGTATTTCAACCATTGCCATCATTTGATTTTGGTAGAATTGCAGCACAAACTGCAAAACAGGTAATTAGTTCTAATGTTAGGGAAGCAGAGAGAGAAAGACAATACAACGATTTTAAAGATAAAATTGACACAATTTTAAGTGGTATTGTTAAACGATTAGAGTTTGGAAATGTAATTGTTGATCTAGGAAGAACTGAAGCAATAATTCAAAAAAATGAGATGATACCTAGAGAAAATATAAAGGCAGGAGATAGGGTAAAAGCATATTGCTTGGATGTAAGAAGAGAGCCGAGAGGTCAACAAATATTTCTTTCACGAGCACACCCTAAGTTTATGGAAAAACTTTTTATTCAAGAAGTTCCAGAAATTTACGATGGCCTTATTGAGATTAAATCATCATCAAGGGATCCAGGCAGTAGGGCTAAAATATGTGTAAAAGCAATTGATACATCCTTAGATCCAGTAGGTGCATGCGTAGGTATGAGGGGAAGTCGAGTTCAAGCAGTAGTAAATGAACTTCAAGGTGAAAAAATTGATATAGTCAATTGGTCAGAAGACCCTGCAGTTATAGTAGCAAATGCTCTATCACCTGCAGAAGTACAAAGAGTTAATGTAGATGAAGAAGGAAGAAAACTCGATGTAATTTTAACAGAGGAAAATTTAAGTAAAGCAATCGGAAGGAGAGGTCAAAATGTAAGATTAGCCACTAAATTAATGAACTATGAAATTAACATTATGACTGATCAAGAGGACTCAGAGAGAAGACAAATAGAATTCAAGGAGAAAACAGACAATTTTGTAAAAAATTTAGAATTGGATGAAACATTAGGACAGTTACTTGTTGCCGAGGGATTTTCGTCAATTGATGACATTAAAGATAGCAATCCTGATGCCTTAATTAAAATTGAGGGAATAGAAGAAGATACTGCAAAAGAGCTAATTGAAAGAGCTAAAGAATTTTACCAAAAAGACCAAGAAGAAATAGCAAATAGAATTAAAGATTTAGGTTTAGAAAATGATCTAATAAATCACAAAGGTTTAACGCCAGGAATGCTACTTACACTTGGTGAACAAAAAATATTAACATTAAATGATTTTGCAGATTTAGCATCTGATGAGTTGACTGGTGGTTACGATATTATCAAAGGTGAAAGAGTAAGAATTAAAGGTTATTTGGAGGATTTTGCGCTTTCAAAAAAAGAAGCAGACGATTTAATTATGTCTGCAAGAGATGTAGTATATCAAGATTGAGAGATGAAAAATGGAAAAGAAAAAATTAAAGTTATCAATTTCTGGAGCATCCAAAAAAACGATTAATAGTATCGAGCAAGCAAAATCTCATTCAAAGAATACAGTTGTAATAGAGAAAAGGTCTCCTAGATTTGGAAATAAATCAAATTTTTCAAGAGGAAACAAATCAGTTGAAAATAAATTCCAAAATACTTTCGCACCAAAAAAAGCTCATTTTTCAAAACCACCTTCTCCAATTACAAGTGATTTTGAAAAAAGAAAACTTGCAGAACAAAGAGCAACTAGGAGATTAAAAGGTGAAAATGTTCAAAAGGATAATAAGTCAAATAAATCAGGTAGCACAAGAAGAGAATTAAAACTTACAGTTTCTAGAGCATTAAGCGGAGATGATATTGGAACCAGGTCAAGAAGTTTAGCTTCTTTAAAAAGAGCAAAGCAAAAAGAGAATAGGTTATTAAACAAAGAGGAGAGTAAAGAAAATTTTAAGCCAATTAAGAGAGATATAAATATTCCGGAAGTAATTACAATCAGGGAATTGGCAAATAGAATGGCTGAGCAATCAAGTAGTATAATCAAACATTTAATGGGGATGGGAGTAACAGTTACTATTAATCATACAATTGATTCTGATACAGCGGAATATTTAGTTAAGGAATTTGGTCACAATCCTGTTAAAGAGGAAAAAGCTGAGGAAATTTTAGACAAAATTAAAGAAATAAAAGCAAAAAATCTTAAGAGCAGAGCTCCTATTGTTACAGTTATGGGCCATGTGGATCATGGTAAGACATCTGTTTTAGATGTTTTAAGAAAAGCAAATGTTGTCTCAGGTGAGTTTGGAGGAATTACACAACACATTGGTGCATATCAGATTATACATGAAAAAAATAAAATTACTTTTATCGATACTCCTGGTCATGCAGCATTCACCGAAATGAGAGCAAGAGGTTCAAAATTAACCGATATAGTAATCTTAGTGGTAGCTGCTGATGATGGAGTGAAACCACAAACAATCGAATCAATCAAACATGCAAAAGCAGCAAAGGTACCAATTGTTGTAGCAATCAATAAGTGTGATCTACCTGATGCTGACCCCCAAAAAATTAAAAATCAACTTTTAGAATATGAACTTATAGCAGAAGATTTATCAGGTGATACATTGATGGTAGAAATATCAACTAAAACAAAACAAAACTTAGATAAATTAGTTGATAGTGTCATTTTGCAAGCAGAAATATTAGACTTAAAAACTGATTTTGAAACAGATGCTAAGGGAATTGTGTTGGAGTCCAAAATCGATATTGGAAGAGGTCCAATTGCAAATGTAATTATCACAGCTGGCACTTTAAAAAAGGGAGATTACTTTGTTAGTGGTTTGAAGTGGGGCAAAGTCAGAGCTATAATAAATGATCAAGGAAAACAAATTGAAAAAGCAGAACCCGCAACACCAATTGAAATATTAGGTATTAATGGAGCTGCGAAATCGGGAGATGATTTTATTGTATTGAAAAGTGAAAAAGAGGCAAAATCCCTGTGTGAAGGAAGAATTCAGGAATCAAAGGATAGTAAAAACCCACTCTCATTTGTTACACAAGACTCAGCATTTAAGGATATATCATCTGAAGAACTAAATATTATAATAAAATCAGATGTTCATGGTTCTACTGAGGCAATAAAAAATGCGGTAAATCAAATTAAACACGATGAGGTTAAGCCAAAAATACTCTTATCTGATATTGGAATGGTTACAGAAACTGATGTTACATTAGCAAAGGCATCTAATGCTGTAATAATCGCCTTCAATGTAAAACCTAGCAAAGAAGCAAAAAAAAGAGCTGAACAAGAAAAAATTTCTATATCCAGCTTTAATATTATTTATGAAGTTTTAGATTTCATAAAAAGTAAAATGTCCGGTCTATTAACTCCAGAAGTAGACGAAAAAATAATTGGAACAGCAGAGATATTGGAAATATTTAAAGTTTCAAAAGTAGGCAAAGTTGCAGGTTCCAAAGTAACAGATGGAGAAATTACTCAAGACTCTAGTGCTAGGGTAATTAGAGATGGAGCTATAATTTTCAATGGAAAAATTGGCTCAATATTTAGAGAAAAAAATCAAACTAAACAGGTGTCTGCTGGTTTAGAGTGCGGAATAACACTTAAGGATTTTGTCGATTTTCAGAAAAATGACGTAATTGAGGTTTACAACTCAACTGTTACAGAGAGAACAATATAATTAATGACTAATCTAGGAAAACCAGTTACTCAAAGACAACTAAGAGTTGGTGAAATGATTAAACAAGCGTTAGGAATGTTGTTTATTAGAGATGAAGCAAAACTGCCAAATTTATCTACAAAAGAGATAACAGTGACCGAAGTTAGAATGTCTCCAGATTTAAAAACAGCAAAAATTTTTGTAATGCCTTTAGGCGGAAAAGACGCTGAAGAAGTCGTTGCTAAATTAAAAGAATTTTCATTTTTAATAAGAAAAGTCTTATCAAAAAAGATAGTAATGAAATTTTTACCAAAACTATTTTTTGTAAAAGACGATTCTTTTGATTACGCAGAAAAAATTGAAAATTTAATAAAACAAACAAATAAATAAGGAATAGAAAATGGCAAATAAAGCAAAAGAACTGGCAATCCATGATAAGGATACAGGTTCTTCAGAAGTTCAAGTTGCTCAACTA
Organism: uncultured Pelagibacteraceae bacterium; assembly: GCA_902540545.1. Classification (GTDB taxonomy): domain Bacteria; phylum Pseudomonadota; class Alphaproteobacteria; order Pelagibacterales; family Pelagibacteraceae; genus Pelagibacter. Next base: position 125,643 of record CACBMY010000001.1, on the reverse strand, counting down.
ACAGATAAAATTGAGAACTTGTCTAAACATATTAAACAGTTCAAAAAAGATAAACATTCATCTGTTGGTCTTTTAAGAGCAGTAAATAGAAGAAAAAAATTATTAGACTATCTTAAGAAAAATAAAGTGGAGTCTTATAAAGAAGTAATATCAAAATTAAATTTAAGGAAGTAAATGTTTAAAGTTGTAAAGAAAGAAATAGAAGTCGCAGGGAAAAAGATAAGTTTAGAAACAGGTAAAATAGCTAGACAAGCAGATGGCGCAATTATCGCTCAATGTGGGGAAACAGTTGTTTTAGCAACAGCAGTTGGAGCTAAAAAAGTTAATCCAGATATAGATTACTTTCCTTTATCAGTAAATTATCAAGAAAAATATTACGCAGCAGGTAAAATTCCGGGTGGATATTTTAAGAGAGAAGCAAGACCAACAGATAGTGAAACGTTAATTTCAAGATTGATTGATAGACCGATCAGACCACTTTTTCCAGATGAATTTAAAAACGAAGTCCAGGTATTACCAACTGTGATATCTTATGACAAAGAAAACGAAGCAGATATTTTATCAATAATTGCTTCATCAGCAGCTTTGGCAATTTCAGGAATGCCATTTCTGGGCCCTGTCGGAGCTTCTAGAGTTGGTTTTATCAAAGGAGAATATGTTCTTAATCCTACTAAGGCGGAACTTAAAGATTCAAAACTTGACCTTGTAGTAGCAGGAACAAAAGATGCAGTTTTAATGGTTGAGTCAGAGGCAAGTGGTTTAACCGAAGAGGAAATGTTAAATGCTGTTAAGTTTGGTCACAAAGGGTTTGTTCCTATAATTGAGATGATAGAGGAACTAGCTAAAGATTGTAAAAAACCTGACTGGGTAGTCGAGAAAAAAGATCTTTCAGAAGTAAAAAATAAATTAGAAAGCGAATTTACAGAAGAGCTTAAAAAAGCTTTTTCAATAAAAGATAAACAGGAAAGATCAAATTTAATTTCCGAGATAACTGATAAAGCAAAAAAGTTATATGAAGAAGATGAAAAATATACAGATCTTGATGTAAATTCAGAACTTAAAAATTTAGAAAAAAGGATTGTAAGAACAGATATCTTAAAAAATAAAAATAGAATTGATGGTAGAGGTCTTGCAGATGTTAGACCAATTATGTGTGAAGTTGGAATTCTTCCAAGAGTACACGGCTCTGCTTTGTTTACACGAGGAGAAACTCAAGCAATAGTTACAACTACACTTGGTACATCAGATGATGAGCAGAAAATAGAAAGTCTTGAAGGATTACAAAAAGAAAGATTTATGCTTCATTATAATTTTCCACCTTTTTCTGTTGGAGAGACTGGAAGAATAGGAACTGGAAGAAGAGAAATTGGTCATGGGAAATTAGCTTGGAGAGCAATAAATTCTTCTTTACCTTCAAAGGAAAGTTTTCCATATACTTTTAGAATTGTATCAGAGATAACCGAGTCAAATGGTTCTTCATCAATGGCAACTGTTTGTGGATCGTCTTTGGCATTGATGGATGCAGGTGTACCTATTAAAGAGCCAGTTGCTGGTATTGCAATGGGATTAATTAAAGAAGGAGAAGAATTTAGCGTTCTTTCAGATATTCTAGGAGATGAAGATCACCTAGGTGATATGGACTTCAAAGTTGCTGGAACTAAAGATGGAATAACATCTCTTCAAATGGATATTAAAATTACAGGAATAACATTTGAAATTATGGAGCAAGCTCTAAAACAGGCAAAAGATGGAAGAATTCATATCTTAAGCGAAATGAACAAAGCTCTATCAAAATCGCGAGAAGATGTCGGAAAACATACACCTAAAATGGAAAAAATCACTGTAGATAAGAAAGATATTGCTACAGTCATTGGAAAAGGTGGTGCAACTATAAGAGAAATAGTTGAAGTGTCAGGTGCAAAAGTCGATATCAATGACGAAGGTGAAGTCACAGTAGCTGCTCCAGATGAAGAATCTAGGAATAAAGCAATGCAAATGATAAAAGATTTAACCGCCAAGGCTGAACTTAATAAAATTTATAATGGAAAAGTTATGAAAATTATGGAGTTTGGTGCATTTGTGAATTTCCTTGGAAAACAGGACGGTCTTGTACATATATCAGAGCTCGCAGATAAAAGAGTCGGAAAAGTAACTGATGTTGTAAAAGAGGGTGACGAAGTTAAAGTTAAAGTAATTGGCTTTGATAGAGGAAAGGTTAAGCTATCAATTAAACAAGCTGCAATATAAATTTAAAGGAGAAATATGAAAAAATTTGATGATTTGATGAGTGTAAGCAATGAAATTGAAAATATCAGCGCTAGCGATGCAAAAGAAAAGCTAAATGACCCAAATGTTCAATTTATCGATGTTAGAGATAAGGAAAGCTTTTCAAAAGGAACAATCGGTAATGCAATTCACTTAGATAGAGGTTTATTAGAATTTTATTTAGCAGAAGGCAGTCCTTTAGAAAATGATATGTTTAAAAATAATCCTGATAAAGAATACGTTGTTTTTTGTGGAGTTGGTGGACAAGGAACATTAGCAACCAAAACTATGAAAGACATGGGGGTTAAAAATGTCAAAAATATCACCGGAGGTTTGAAAGAGTGGGAAAAAATCAAGTAGAAAATAATTCTAATAAATTTTAATAAAATGAAGCTTTTAAAAAACTTTAAGTTAGAAATACAAAAAAATAAAATCGGAAGATATTTATTACTTGGTAGTTTTGCATTTTTTTTATTAAAGGTTTAATTTGGTTAGGTATTTTTATAGCTGTTGGTTTAGGTATAACTCATACTTTTTAAATTAAGATAATTACTAACAAAATCATTTGCACAAAATTTATCACTACAGAAATAAAGTGTGACTGTTTAAACTTTTTATCCTGCTTTTCATCTCTGAACTTATTTATCATTGGCATTAGTACAAAATTTGATACAGCAAATAATACCACAACACTCAAAATTAAATAAAAATCTAAGGAAAACATTTTTAGAATTATAAATAAAATTAAAACTAAAGCACTAATAGCTAAATTAACGGTGTAGTAGTAAGGAAATATTTTTCTTATAAATTTCCTAGCATTTTCTTCATTTAATGCAGTGAAAGTAACAGGCGCTACAACAAAAGAAAAGAAGAGCATAATTCCCAATATAATACTTGTCAGATAAATACTAATTTGTTCCATCATAATTTAACTAAATTTAACTAGATTTTAGGTAATGTTCTTAGGATCTGGCATTCCAACTTTATTGTAACCAGCATCTACATAGTGAATCTCACCAGTAACGCCTCCCGCCATATCACTTAGTAAATATAAAGCTGAATTTCCCACGTCAAGATTATCTACATTTCTTTTCAAAAATGAATGATCAGCATTCCACTTATAAAGAAATTTAGCATCCCCAATAGCAGAAGCTGCTAAAGTTTTAATTGGTCCCGCGCTTATTGCATTAACTCTAATATTCTTTGCTCCCAGATCCCTTGCTAGATATTTAACACTAGACTCTAGTGCAGCTTTACATACTCCCATTACATTATAATTAGGTATGGCTTTATTTGCTTCATAACTCAAAGTAATCATACTGCCACCTTGCTTCATTATTTTAGATACCTCTCTAGCAACTTCAGTAAATGAAAAACAAGATATTAACATACTTCTTAAAAAGTTTTCTCTAGTTGTATTTAAATATTCTCCTGATAACTCGGACTTATCTGAAAATGCAATTGCATGCACAATAAAATCAATTTCTCCCCATTGACTTTTTACGTCTTCAAAAAGTTTTACAACTTCTTCTTTTTTTTCTACATCACAGCTAAATGTTAAGTTTGAATTTAGTTTTTCCGCAAGTGGAACAACTCTTTTTTTTAAAGCATCACCCAAATATGTAAAAGCTAACTCTGCTCCAGCTTCTGCTAGTTTTTGCGATATACCCCACGCAATTGACCTCTCATTAGCAACGCCCATGATAAGACCTTTTTTTCCCTTCATTAAACCCATAGATCTAAACCTTCTCAAACACTAATGTTGCATTAGTTCCACCAAAACCAAAGCTGTTAGACATAATTGCATTTAGATTTACATCTTTTTCAACTTGTGTAACAATTGGATAGCTTTTAGCTTCATCATCTATTTCTGAAATATTTGCTGATGCTGAAATAAAATTGTTTTTCATCATTATCAAACTATAAATTGCTTCGTGAACTGATGTTGCACCTAATGAATGGCCCGACAAAGATTTTGTTGAACTTATCTTAGGTTTATATTCTTGAAAAGCCTCACCAACTGCTTTTAATTCTGTAATATCTCCCACGGGTGTTGATGTCCCGTGAGTATTAATATAGTCAATTTTATTTTTTGAGGTTGCAAGAGCCATTTTCATACATCTTACCGCTCCCTCACCAGATGGTGCAACCATATCATAGCCATCTGAGGTTGCTCCATAACCAGTTAATTCTGCGTATATTTTAGCACCTCTTGCTTTGGCATGCTCATATTCCTCTAAAACGAGAACTCCACCTCCACCAGCAATTACAAAACCATCCCTTGTTTTATCATACGGTCTTGAGGCTTTTTCAGGGGTATCGTTATATTTTGAGGATAGTGCAGTCATTGCATCAAACATTGCAGTCATTGCAAAGTGAACCTCATCACTGCCACCTGCAAAAATAATATTTTGTTTTCCTAATTGAATAAGTTCCATTGCGTTACCAATACAATGACCACTCGTTGCACACGCAGAACTTATTGTGTAATTAGTGCCTTTTATTTTAAATGGAACTGCTAAAGTGGCAGAAGCAGTACTTGCCATTGTTCTTGGAACTATAAATGGACCCATCTTTTTTGGATTTTTTTCTCTAGTCTTATCTGATGCTAATATTACATTTTCAATTGATGGTCCTCCTGATCCCATGACCATACCTGTTGAAATATTACTAACTTCATTTTCTTCTAATCCAGAGTCTTTAACTGCTTCGCTCATAGCAACATAATTATATGCTGATCCAGCACCCATAAAACGAATAACTTTTCTATCAATGTAATCCTCTAACTTGATATTAGGTTTACCATGAACATGACTTTTTAAATTATGTTCTTTGTATTCCTCAGAAAATGTTATTCCTGATTTTGTATTAACTAACGATTGATAAACTTCATCTTGGTTATTTCCCAAACATGAAACTACACCAAGTCCTGTTACGACTACTCTTTTCATTATTTAAATAATCCTACCTTAAGATTTTCTGCACTATAAATCTTTTTTCCATCAGCAAGCAATATTCCATTTGCAAGACCTACAGTTGTTTCTCCTTTAACAAGAATTCTTTTCATATCTATTTCATATGTTGCCATTTTGACATTTTTAAGAACTTCCCCGGTGAATTTTACAGTGCTTACACCTAATGCTCTACCTCTTCCTGGATTTCCAAGCCAACCAAGAAAAAAGCCAACTAACTGCCACATAGCATCTAAACCAAGACAACCAGGCATTACTGGATCTTCTCTAAAATGACAATCAAAGAACCATAAATTATCTTTAATATCAAGTTCGGCTTTCATAGATCCTTTTTTATAAAAACCCTTACTTTCGGTTATTTCTGTAATTCTATCAAACATTAGCATTGGTGGAGAAGGTAATTTTGCATTACCTGGACCAAATAACTTACCGTTAGCGCAATCAATTAGTTCGTTGTAATTAAAGGAACTTTTTTTCATAATTTTGTAATCTTATTACTTGATTTAGGTACATTATAATATACAAATAGTTTAGAATAGTTTTAAATTGCTAATGACAAGTAAACAAGAATTTATTGAAAAACTAAGAAACTCTAGCTTAAGACCAACTAAACAAAGAATAAATATATGCGAAGTTTTATTTAATAGAGATAAAACTTTCCATTTCACAATAAACGACTTATTCAATTTAATTAAAGACAAAACTGGAGAGAAAGTTTCTTTAGCAACTGTTTACAATACAGTTCATGCTTTTCATAAAAAAGGATATCTAAAAGAAATTCCTATACATTCTAATCAAACCTACTTTGATACAAATGTCACAGATCATCACCATTTTTTTGATGTTAAAGAGGAAAAGCTTATTGATCTTAAAAATGAAGATGTAGGGCCGATAGAAATTCAAAAATCTATTCCTGGAAAAAAAATTAAATCAGTCGAAGTTTTAGTAAAATTAGAAGACTAAGTTTCCAAAATTGAATCATAAATATTCTGACTTATTGACAATCTTCTTTAGAATAATTATAAAAAAGGAATTAGAATAATTATTAATACTAAAGGAGATAAAAAATAATGAGTGCAGAATTTCATAAAACTAAAACATTTAAATCAGCAGAACTAAGTAAGTGTCCGTTTACAGGTGCAGGCACACCAGCAAAATTTAGTGCTGGAAGAGGACAAACAAATAGAGATTTTTGGCCAAATAGTTTGAATTTGAAAATTTTAAGTCAGCACTCGAATTTATCAAATCCAATGGAGAAAAAATTTAATTATTCTAAAGAATTTAAAAAACTGAATTACAAAGCACTCAAAAAAGATTTAAATAAATTAATGACCGACTCACAAGATTGGTGGCCAGCAGATTACGGTCATTATGGTCCTTTATTTATCAGATTAGCATGGCACGCAGCAGGTACATACAGAACAGGTGATGGTAGAGGGGGAGCTGGAACAGGTAATCAAAGATTTGCACCGTTAAATGCTTGGCCTGATAATGTTAATTTAGATAAAGCTAGATTACTTTTGTGGCCAATAAAACAGAAATATGGAAAAAGAATTTCTTGGGCAGATTTATTTATATTAGTTGGAAATGTAGCATTAGAGTCAATGGGCTTTAAAACTTTTGGTTTTGGAGCAGGAAGAACTGATATCTGGGAACCAGAAGATGATATTTACTGGGGTTCAGAAAAAGAAATGTTAGGTGTTAAGAGATACAGCGGAAAAAGAGATCTTGAACAACCATTGGGAGCTTCTCACATGGGACTAATTTATGTAAATCCACAAGGTCCAGATTTTAATCCAGACCCATTGAAAGCAGCTCACGATATTAGAGAAACATTTGGACGAATGGCAATGAATGATTATGAAACAGTTGCACTAGTTGCTGGTGGTCACACTTTTGGAAAATCTCATGGTGCTGCACCAGAGTCTCATAAAGGTCCTGACCCAGAAGCGTCAAGAATTCAAGATCAAGCAACTGGTTGGAATAGTAATTACAAATCAGGAAAAGGTGTACATGCAATAAGCAGTGGTATTGAAGGAGCATGGACACAAACACCAACACAATGGGATATGGGTTACTTTGATTGTTTATTTAACCATGAATGGGAATTGACAAAAGGACCTGCTGGAGCATTTCAATGGACTCCAAAAAAGAATGGTCAGAGAATAAAAATGGTACCAGATGCTCATGATAAAAGTAAAATGCACCCTCCAATGATGCAAACGACCGATTTATCTTTGAGAATGGATAAAAGTTATGGACCAATTTCAAAACATTTCTATCAAAATCCAGATGAATTTGCTGATGCATTTGCAAGAGCTTGGTTTAAGCTTACTCATAGAGACATGGGACCAAGAGCATGTTATTTGGGTAGCGAAGTACCAAAAGAACAATTAATTTGGCAAGATCCTATAGATAAACCAAAATATAAACTTAAATCAAAAGATATAAGAGATTTAAAATCAAAGCTTTCAAAATCAAAAATCTCTGTTTCTGATTTAGTTTCTACGGCTTGGGCTTCTGCTTCTACATACAGAGGTTCTGACAAAAGAGGTGGAGCAAACGGAGCAAGAATTATGCTTGAGCCTCAAAGAAGTTGGAAAGTCAATAACCCTAAAAAACTTTCAAAGGTTATTAATGCTTTACAAAAAATTAAGAAAAAATTTGATACAAATAAAAAATCAGTCTCAATGGCGGATCTTATAGTATTAGGTGGAAATGTAGGAATAGAGACGGCAGCAAAAAAAGCTGGTCATAAAATTCAAGTTCCATTTACTCCAGGAAGAGGAGATGCGAGACAAGACCAAACAGATGTAAATTCATTTGGATTACTTGAGCCGCAAGCAGATGGTTTTAGAAACTACATGAAAACAGGTAAATCTAATGTTTCAGCTGAGGAAAAATTAATTGATAAGGCACAATTAATGGGATTAACGGCACCAGAGATGACAGTTCTTGTAGGAGGAATGAGAGTTTTAGATACAAACTATGATAGTTCTAAAAATGGAGTTTTCACAAAAAAACCTGGAACTCTATCAACAGATTATTTTGTAAATCTTCTAGATATGAGTACCACTTGGAAAGAAACTGACAAATCTGAACAATATTTTGTTGGTAAAGATAGAAAGTCTAAAAAAACTAAGTGGAAAGGTTCAAGAGTTGACCTTATTTTTGGTTCAAATTCTCAATTAAGAGCATTAGCCGAAGTCTATGCCTGCAAAGACTCATCTGACAAATTTGTCAAAGACTTTGTATCTGCATGGGTCAAAGTTATGAATGCAGATAGATTTGATTTAAGATTAAACTAGTAATAAGGAAAGCGGAAAAATGACATCACTATCGTTCGAAGACTTTTATAAAGTTCCTGAAATTAAGTTTGATATAAATAGATTGCGAAATGACTTAAATCTAATTTTAGAGAAAAAGAAATTTAATTCACCAGGTGTTACTCACTTTGGTGCAATTCCTTTAAATCAAATTCCAAATAACAAAGACTCTATAGAAGGGAACAATATCAGAGGTAGATACTGGACTATTGCAGATGAGACAGGCAAAGAAGTCTCAAGAGATATTGATATTGATGAATCTAAATATACTCAGTTGCTTCCAGAGTTTGAGAAAACTTATTTTAAAGAGGTTTATGAAATTCTTAGTAAAAAATTTAAACTAGGAAGAGTAAGGCTTTTATTAAAAGAGCCAAGATCAACGCTAAGTTGGCACAAAGATCCAGAGTGTAGATTGCATATTCCGATAGTAACTAATGCAGGTTGTTCAATGGTCATTGAAAATGTTGCAAAACATTTGCCTGCAGATGGACATGTATGGATTACTAACAATACAAAGTATCATAACTTTTTTAATGGAGGAGAACAGGCTAGAGTTCACTTAGTTGCTTGTGTTCTTGAAAGCCCGTTTAAAGAATAATGGAAGTTACCAACGGTATTTTTAAAGCTGCCGGTCAGATTTATTCCAATAACAGAGGCTCTATTTTAAGAACAATTGTTTATACAGTTGGTCATTTTGCAATTGCTATAACTGTTTTGATGTTAGTTGCTGATGTATCTTTTATGATAGCTTTGACCGATGCAATTGTAGAACCAATTGCCAATTCTATTTGGTATTTCATTTTAGATAAGTGGTGGGCAAGTAGATCAAAAAGTAAATAATAATCATTATCAATAAGTATTTAGGAAAAATTTAATAAGGAAAATTTGTAGTAATAATAATTATTCGCAAAAAAAATGCGTAAATAATAATTATTCGCAAGGATATTTGTTGAAAATAATTTTTTCATATTTAATTTTTAAAATATGCAAATAGAAAATTATAATTGTAAAAAATGTGGATTAACAATCTCTTCAACTTGTTCGAAGTGTGATAAGATAGTTGATGTTGAAGTCCTTGATGATGGATGTATAGTTCAAAAGACTAAATGTGTTGATTGTGCGAATGCTCCAGTTATCAAAGACGTTTGTGTCCAACAAAAATAATTAGTTAATATATATAACTTAGAGAGTTAGTTGATTTTTCCCCAAAGATTTTCTTCGTTAACCCACCCTTTAAAACTTTTAGTTTCTACTAAGCACCAATTTCTCTCGCATTTTTTTACTAACAATAATCTTCCAGTTTCTATTTTAGCCAAGGGTTTAGAAAATTTAGTTGGTTTTTTGAATAGAATTTTATTTGATACAGTTATAAAGGATTTTGATTGCTTCAATTGAGAAATGTGTATCCACCCACCATTCTTTTTATTGTCAATTATTCTTCTAAAATTTTCTTTTTTATCAATCACTTTTACCGGCAAGTTTAATTTTTTGTAAATATATTTTATTGGATAATCAAAACTTGGCCCATATCTTACATTTACTTTATCATTTTTAAGCATTAAAAATTTTTCATTATCTTCAGAAATTGCACTCGAAGTAAATAATACTATGATTAAAATCTTAAAGATTAATTGCACAAACAACCTTTTTTTTTAGTAAATTTTATTTTTCTAAATTTCAGTTTTTTCAGATTAACAATTAGAATTGATGAGTGAAGACTTTTATCTGATGAAATTATATTTTTTAAAACTTCATTTGCCTGCATACTCCCAATTATGTTTGATGTAGTTCCCAATATTCCCTCATTTTCACAATTTAAAACCTCATCAGAAGGCTCTGATTGATAAAAACACTTCAAACATGGACTTGATTTATTATTAAAATCGAATGAAAAAATGTGTCCATCAAATTTACTAATCGCCCCAACAATTAATTTTCTTTTGTATTTTAATGAAAACTTATTTATTAAAAATTTAGTTTTAAAATTATCTGTTCCATCCACGATTATATCGAAATCTTTAATAATTTTATTTAAATTTTTTTCAGATGCTCTTTCTTTTAAAATTTTGACTTTTACATCTCTGTTAATTAACTTTATTCTTCTTTTAAAGATATCAACCTTAAATTTTCCTACATCTTGTGAAGTATATAAGATTTGTCTTTGAAGATTTGAAATATCTACTTTGTCGTGATCAATAGCTCCTATATACCCTACACCACATCTAGCCAACAAATCTGCAACTGGACTACCCAAACCACCAATACCTACAATTAAAACTTTTGAATTAATTATTTTCTTTTGTCCTAATATACCAATATCTTTAAGTATTATTTGTCTAGAGTATCTCTCAAGCTTTTGTTTTGATAATGAATTTTTCACTTACCTGTTGATCCAAATCCACCCGAGCCTCTAATTGTCTCAGGCAAAGTTTCTACAGTTTCAAAATCTACTTTTAGAATTGGAATTAATATCATTTGAGCAATTCTATCATCGTTATTTACTGTAAAGTCTTTATTTCCATGATTAAATAAAATTACTTTTATTTCTCCTCTATAGTCACTATCAATTGTTCCAGGAGTATTTAATACACTTATATTATTTTTAGCTGCTAAACCTGATCGCGGCCTGATCTGAACTTCGGTATCCTCAGGTATTGCAATAGATATACCTGTTGGCACTAAAGCGTTTTCGCCTGGTTTAATTACTATTTTCTGTTCAATGAATGCAGTCAAATCTAGTCCAGATGAACCTGTTGTTTTATATTCTGGCAGTTTAACTTTCTTGTCTAATTTTTTAATTAAGACTTTCACCATTAAGTTAATTAATCTGTTGAATTACTCTTTTGACAATTTCTTCAGCGACCAATGATTTACTCATCTTTTCAAAATTTTCTTCAGGTTTATCTTTGTAAAATATAGAAATTTTATTAAAATCTGATCCAAATCCTATAGTTTGATCTGAGACATCATTTGCAATTATCCAGTCGCAATTTTTTTCATTCAACTTCTCCTTTGCATTTGTCGAGAGATTGTTTGTTTCTGCCGCAAAACCAATTGTTATTTTTGGTCTTAATGAATTATGATTAGATATATGATTTAAAATATCAATATTTTTTTCTAGCTCTAAGTTAAATTCTTCATTCTTTTTAATCTTTGTACTTTTATAATTTTTCACTTTAAAATCAGAAACAGCTGCTGAAAAAATAGCTACATCTGTTGGTAGATTATTTAAACTTTCTTTAAACATCTCTTCAGCCGTTTCAACACTTACAAAATTAACACCATCCAAAGGTTTAATGCTTGTCTTTCCCGAAATAAGTGTCGTATCAAATCCATTGTCTCTAAGACATTTGGCTATTTCATATCCTTGTTTGCCACTGGATTTATTTGTAATAAATCTTACAGGATCAATATATTCATTAGTTGGTCCTGCAGTAACTAAAGCTTTTAATTTATTATTTTTATCTAAATTAGAAAAATAATTTTTAAGCGTATTGACTATTTCATTTGGTTCTGTCATTTTTCCTTCACCGTACTCACCACATGCCATATCTCCTATCTCTGGCCCAATAATTTTGTATCCAAAGCTTTTTAATTTTAATATGTTTTCTTTAGTAGAAGGATGCTCCCACATTCTTACATTCATTGCCGGTGCTAAAAATATTTGTTTGTTAGACGCTAATAAAACAGTAGACGCCAAATCTTCTGCATTTCCTGAGGCTACTTTAGATATGGTATTAGCTGTAATTGGTGCAACTAATACTGCATCAGCCCATCTTGATAAAGATATATGGTCCATCTCAGCTTCGTTTTCTGCACTAAATATATCGTCATAAACTTTTTCTTGGGAAAGAGACGAGACAGATAGTGGAGTTACAAATTCTTTTGCATTTTTTGTTAATATAGTTTTTACAAGAGCACCATTTTTCCTAAATAATCTTATTAACTCAAGACTTTTGTAAGCAGAAATTCCACCACATATAATTAACAGTATTTTTTTATTCTCAAAATAATTCATCGTCGAGATTAAAATACTACTAATCCTAAAATTACAAGTAATAATAAACCAATGATTGATTGATTTCTGAAAGCTACCATTTCATTTTTTTTTGTATTTAGATCATTATACGTATTAGTATTTTGTGGAATTTGTCCACTTGCAAGAAATGTTAATGCTTGGTTTGCTTTATCCATTATTTGCGGCATTTCTGGTAATCTTTTTATAACTTCTGCAGAATTTTTTAGAGTTTCATTCAATGTTGTTATAGGATCTTTGGTTTCTTTAAGCCATTTTTCAAGAACAGGTCTTGACGTTTCCCAAATGTTTGTCTCTGGATTTAATCTTCTTGCAACACCTTCAACTACTACCATGGTTTTCTGTAGCATGAGCAACTGTGGTTGAGTTTGCATATTAAATTTTTCTGTCACATCAAAAAGTTGTTTGAGTAGTTTACCGCCAGATATATCTTTAATTGACTGACCAAATATTGGCTCTCCTATTGATCTTAGTGCTTGGGCGAGATCATCAACAGGCACTTCTTTTGGAACTAACCCTGCGGTCAAATGAACTTCAGCCACTTTTTTATAATCTCGTTTAATAAATCCATATAAAATCTCAGCAAGAAATTTTTTACTCAAATCATCGAGCCTTCCCATTATACCAAAATCGATAGGAACTATTTGACCACTATTGTTTATAAAAATGTTACCTTGATGCATATCTGCATGAAAAAAACCATCTCTAACAGCATGTCTTAGAAAATGTTGAATAATATCTGATGCAATTTTTTTGGTATCTATATTTCTTTTTTCTAACTCTTCTGTTTCTCTTATAGAGACACCTTCAACCCAGTCTAAAGTCATTACATTTTCACTTGTAAAATTCCAATAAATTCTAGGAACTTGAAATCCACTGTCATTCTTAGTGTTTTCAGAATACTCATTAGCTGCAGCGGCTTCAAATCTTAAATCCATTTCTAAATTGGTTATTTCTTTTAGCAAATAAACAACCTCAACTAATTTAAGTCTTTTTGTCTTTTTGATAATTGACTCAGTTAAAAAAGCAAAAAGCATCAAAGCATCAATTTCTTCGTTGAATATTTTTTTTATATTAGGTCGTAAAATTTTTATAGCCACGTCTTTAATTGTGCCATTGTCATTTATTTGCGCTTTATGAACTTGAGCTATAGATGCTGCTGCCACTGGTTCAGATAGATTTATAATTGAATTAAAATTATCTTCCCCTAGATCTTTTTTGATTATTTCTTTAGCTTTAGATAATTCAAAGGGAGGCAAACGATCTTGTAAACTCTCTAGTTGCCTTGATAACTTTTCTCCAATTATATCTGGTCTAGTTGCCAGAAATTGACCTAATTTAATGAATGTTGTGCCCATAGATTGCAAGGAGTTTGACAACCTTTCACCTTCGTTTTCATTTACAAAAGAATTATCTTTTTTTGAAAATGATAAAGACAACAAATAGAATAAAATTTTTATTCCAATTGGTGGATTATGAAACTTTGTGAATATACTTAAAGCGTCAGATTTTGCTAATTTCCTTCCAAGCTTAAAAAGTGTGTATAATTTTTTAATCATATTTTCCAACCTGAATGAATAGCTACTATTCCACCAGAAAAGTTTCTATACTCACATTTAATAAAATTATTTTTCTTCATTAAACCCTTTAATTCCTCTTGATTAACAAATTCTTGGATGCTTTTTATTAGATATTCATAAGGCTCTTTTTCACCAACCACAAATTTTCCTATTTCTGGAATTAATTTAGAGTATCTTTTATAGACTAAATCTAAGTTTAAATTTTGAATTTTTGAAAATTCTAAACAAAAAAATCTACCTCCTGACTTTAAAACTCTGTACGCTTCACTTAAGGATTTATTAATATTTTTTGTATTTCTTAAACCAAAACTGATTGTGTAATAATCGCATGAATTAGATTTTAAAGGCAATTTCTCTGCTGACCCCTTAATCCACTTGATATTTTTGTAATTTGATAGTCTATTTTTTCCCTTTTTCATCATTCCTTCATTGGGGTCAATACAAAATAATTCTATATTTTTATTTGAACTATTATCGATAAAAAGTTTTGCTATATCACCTGTGCCACATGCAACATCTGCTAGAATTTTATTTTTACCTGGGTTCATCCAATTTATTAAATTTCTTTTCCATATTCTATGAACTCCAAGTGACATCAAATCATTCATGATGTCGTATTTATCATAAACTTTATCAAACACACCTTGGACTAGACCTTTTTTATTTTGAAGATATTGTTGCATAAAATAAATAATATTAATTAATATAATAATAAATGCCAGAATTGCCAGAAGTAGAAGTTGTTAAAGAGTCACTAAGTAGAATAATAACAGGAAAAAAAATAAAAAAAGTAAGTATAAAGAATAGGAATTTAAGGTACAAAATAAAAAAAGGTTTTGAAACAAGACTTCAATCAAAATCAATAAAAAAAGTTAAGAGGTTTTCAAAATATATTATACTAGTTTTAAATGATGAGAAATTTTGCTTAATTCATCTTGGAATGTCTGGCACTATACATCTCTTAAGAAAAAATATTTTAAATCAAAAAACAAATGCAAGTTTTTATCATAGTCCTTATTTGCCAGAAAAACATAACCATGTATTTTTGGAATTTGATAACATAAAAATTATATATAATGATCCTAGAAGATTTGGTTATTTCAAATTATTTGAAAATAAGAATAATTTAGAAAATTTTATAAATAACTATGGTCCTGAGCCTTTTTCTTCAAAATTTAATCTCAACTACTTAAAAAAATATTTTTATAAAAAGAAAAAGAATATAAAAAATTTTCTCTTAGATCAAAAGTTTGTTTCAGGTTTGGGGAATATTTATGCGAGTGAAATTTTATTCAGCTCTAAAATAAATCCAAAAAAAAAAGCAAAATCCTTAAGTGAAAACGATTGTATTAATATTATTAAATATTCAAGAAAAATTTTAAATTTAGCGATAAAAAAAGGAGGGTCTAGTATTAGAGATTTTAAAAATATAGTTGGTAAAAATGGATCTTTTCAAGATAACTTTAAAGTATACAATAGAGAAAATAAGAGTTGCCTTTCACCAGGATGCAAAGGGACAATAAAAAAAAAATTTATTGCTAATAGATCAACATTTTTTTGTAATATTTGTCAAAAATAAAAAATTATTATATTGACCCTATAAATTTCTCGTTATATACAATCGCGCTTATGGCAAACACTAAATCGGCTATTAAACGAATAAGACGTATATCACGTCAAACAACGGTAAATAAGTCTAGAAAAAGCAGGTTTAGATCTGCAATAAAAAAAATGAATTTAATTCTTGATAAAAAGGACAAAAAAGAAGCTTTAGCTTTCTTGCCAAAATTAAACTCTGAATTGATGAAAATAGCAAAGACAGGGGTGATAAAAAAGCAAAACGCGTCAAGAAATATTTCTAGAATAACAAAAAAAATAAATTCCTTATAACAACTTTTAGTTTACTTAAAGAAATTACAACCCTAGAGATAATTTTTTCAATTAAAAAAAGAATCTTTTAATTTTTTAGTCCCAAGATAAAAAAAAATAAAAAAAAGTAAATTTAAGATTACTAATTTTAAGTCCCTAAAAAGAGATTCAATTATTAATTTATACAATTGTAAATTTTATTTTTTTTTGAGAATAAAAATAAATTTATTGCATTGAATTATGAATAGGAGTTTAACAGACTCTCATGAAAAATAATCTCACTAACATTAAATCAGACAATATTAATAAGATTGATTGGAAATTATTACAAAATGAAATGAAAAATAAGTTTGGTTCTGAGATTTATGATAGTTGGTTAAAAAAAATTGATTTAGTTGATGAGTTTAAAAATTATGTTTTGTTATCCGTTTCGACAAGATTTATTAGAGACTGGATAACCTCAAGATATTTAGATCAAATATTACAAATAATTAAATTATATAAAAAAGATATTTCCAGAATAGAATTTGTGATAAACGAAAATATAAAGAACAAAAATAGTGATGAAATAAAACAAGACAATTCATCTGCTAATGAAAAGGTTTCATTTATTAAAGACTCATATCTTCAATATAATCGAATTGATCCAAATAAAAACTTTGAGAATTTCTTGCTAGGGAAAAGTAATAAACTAGCTTTTGAAGCTGCAAAAAAAGTCTCAGAGCAAATAGCTCACTATAACCCCCTATATATTTATGGAGGAGTTGGAATGGGTAAGACACATTTATTAAATGCAATTGGTTTAAGTTTGAAAGAAAAAAATAAAGTAATGTTTATCTCAGCTGAAAGATTTATGTATCAATTTGTAAAATCGATAAAATCCAATGAAATGGTAAAGTTTAAAGAGTATTTTAGAAATACTGACATATTTTTGATTGATGATATTCAATTTATGAATGGAAAAGAAGCTATGCAAGAAGAGTTTTTTCACACATTTAATGTTTTGCTAGAGAAAGGATCTCAAATTATTGTATCAGCAGATAGACCACCAAACAAATTAACTAGAATACAAGAAAGAATTAAATCTAGATTTTCAGGAGGTCTAGTAGTTGATATCCAAAATGCTGATTTTGAATTAAGATACAATATAATAAAATCTAAAAATGAAGATCTTGCAATTCATGATCCAAATAATATTAAGATCAGTGACGAGATTATAAAATTTATTAGCACTGAAGTTAATACTAGCATCAGGGAGCTTGTGGGCGCATTTAATAGAGTAGTGTCATTTTCAAGAATTTATGGAAAAACACCTTTAATGTCTGAGGTAAAAGTAATATTAAAAGATCTATTAAATTTAACCGAAAATAAAGTTGATATAGACAATATTCAAACAATAGTATGTAAATATTTTAAAATAAGTAAAAACGAAATGTTGTCACCAAGAAGGTCAAGATATCTTGTAAGGCCAAGACAAACTGCTATTTATTTAGCAAAAATGCTAACATCTAAATCTTTACCTGAGATAGGTCGATCATTTGCTAATAGAGATCACACAACCGTTATTCATTCAGTTAAAACAATAGAAAAATTAAGAAAAGAAGATAATGAATTAAATTTAAGCATTGATAGCCTAAAGAATAAAATATTATACAAACAAGAAAATGAAATTTAGTGTTAATCAACAGGATTTGCAAAAATCTTTAGGTTACTGTCAGGGTGTAATAGAAAAAAGAAGCACTTTACCTATTCTTTCAAATATTTTGATAGAGGCAACAAATTCAAAGTTAAAAATTACAGCAACAGATTTAGATTTAATATTTGTAAATGAAATTTCAAATATTAAAATTTTTGATGAAGGCAAAACAACTACTTCTTCATCAATTATGTTTGATATTGT
Organism: uncultured Pelagibacteraceae bacterium; assembly: GCA_902540545.1. GTDB lineage: Bacteria > Pseudomonadota > Alphaproteobacteria > Pelagibacterales > Pelagibacteraceae > Pelagibacter. The sequence continues at coordinate 107,695 of CACBMY010000001.1, read as the reverse complement.
AAGAAAAATACCATCTGGTAGCCAGATAAATTTTGAAAAAACCGGAGAAAGTAAATTACAATTAGAATCAAATAAATCTCTATTCAATTTAAATTCAATTAATGCCTCTGAATTTCCAATTACAGACGAAAATTTTAATGAAAATGAATTTACTATAAATTCAAAAGATTTATTAAAACTTTTAAACAAATGTAAATTTTCGATTTCAAATGATGAAACAAGGCATTATCTTAGTGGTATTTTTTTCCATCAGACCCAAAAAGATGATAAGAATTTTTTAACCGCAGCCGCAACAGATAGCCATAGAATGTCTATCTCAAAAATAAGATTAAAAAACAAAATTGAATTTGAACCAATAATACTTCCAAAAAAAACTATATTTCAATTATGTTCTCTTTTAGAAGATTATGATGGCGAGGTTAAAGTCTCAAATATTAAATCTAAAATTAAATTTGAACTTAACAATAGTATTTTGATATCAAAATTAATCGATGGAAAATTCCCTAATTATATTCAAGTTATCCCTAGAGAGAATCAAAAAAAACTTGAAATAGATCTAAAATCTTTTCTAAATTCTGTCGATAGAGTAGCATCAGTTTCTCTAGATAAAAAAGATGGTGTAAAATTTAATTTGACTAAAGATAATTTAGATTTATCCGTCAACAATACTAATAGTGGTGATGGTAAAGAAAGCCTTTCTGTAAAATTTGAGACAGATTTAGATATAAGTTTTAATTCTAGATATTTGCTAGATATAGCATCCCAACTAAATGGTGATAACATTGAAATATATTTGAAAGATACTGGATCTCCAGCTTTAATAAAAGACCCTGCAGATTTTGATAGTATTTATGTTGTAATGCCTATGAAAGGTTAGTTAGCAAGACCAAGCTCGGAATAAATTTCTTTTTGCAATAATTTTACAAACTCTGTTTCTTCGATACCTGTATTAATTGGTTTTAAAATAGAAATAGTAATCGTTTTATTGGGCTTCATCTTTCCTGATTTTGGCCATACTCTTCCAGAGTCAATAGCCACTGGTTGACATTTTACATTTAATTCTTTGTAAATTCTTCCAACTCCTTTTTTAAAGGGAATAATTTCGTCTGGTAGAACTCGTGTAGCTTGTGGAAAAATTATTACAGGTCTTTTAGTTTTCTCCATAGTTTCTTTAATTTTTTCAGTAAAATTAAGGTTTTCTCTTGAAATTTTGTTTCTATTCACAGAAATAGAATCTATCTTCCTCAAATACCAACCAAATATCGGAATATTTAATAGTTCTTTTTTAAGAATAAATATTGGTGAATTAAATATTGTTTGTAAAAAAAAAGTTTCAAACATCGATTGATGAGAGCATGCGATGAAGTAGTTCTCGTTATTAATTATGTTTTCTTGACCTTTAATTACTATGCTGGTTGAGTAAAAAAATTTTAAACAGAATGAGGACCAGTATCCAAAAAGTTTACCTCCGAAAAGAGTGATTTTCTTTGGTAGTAATAATGATGGAATAAAAATAATGCATATAAATACTAATCCAGAAAAAAATACGCTTTTAAATAGGATATTTCTCATTACAAATTTAAACTTAGACTATATCTTTTATTTTTTGTCTTTTTCTTATAATCTGTACTTTACTTCCTTTAATCAAAATTTCGGCAGGCCTTAATCTAAGATTATAATTAGATGATAATGAATAACCATAGGCACCTGTATCGCAAATAACCATAATCTCATCTTCTTTTATATTTTGAAATTTCCTTTCTGTTAAAAATTTATCAGTTGTTTCGCATACAGGGCCGACAAATTCTAATATTTTTTTCGATCGCGACTTATTTCTTAGTGACGGAATTATTCTATGTTTTGCATTGTACAAAGCTGGTCTTATTAAATCATTCATTGCTGCATCCAATATTACAAATGTTTTTGTTTTATTATGTTTTAAATAAATTACTTTAGTTGCAAGTATACCAACATTTCCAATTATAGATCTTCCAGGTTCAAAAATTATTTTACAATTATATTTATTTTTAAATTTAATTATTGATTTTTTATATTTAAAGTAATTAAGTTTTTTTGTTTTATTATCATAATTAATTCCCATCCCTCCACCTAAGTCAATAAAATCAAATTTGTAATCCAAATTTCTCAGAAGTTTATCAAGCACATTAAGCATTTTTTCATAGGGTTTATGATTTAAGATTTGACTACCAATATGAACACTTAAACATTTAATGTTTAAAAATTTTGAGTCTTTCATCAAGTTGATAATTTTTACAAATGTCTTTTTGTCTACACCAAATTTATTTTCACTTTTACCAGTAGAAATTTGTTTTAGTGTCTCAGCATCGGTATCTGGATTTAATCTCAACCCTATATTAACAACTTTATTTAATTTTTTTGCAGCTTTTTCAATTGCTAAAACTTCACTTAAAGACTCAGAATTTATTAATAATATTTTTTGTTTAATTGCGTACTCAATTTCATCTTTTGTTTTACCAACTCCAGAGAAAACTATCTTATTTTTATTAATACCAGCTTTAAGTGACGCATATAATTCACCCTTTGAAACTACATCTGCTCCAAGGCCAAGTTTTTTTATCTCTTTTAATAATGAAATATTTGAATTAGATTTTACGGAAAAACAAACTAGAGGTTTAACTTCCTTAAAAGCTCTTTTAAAATTCGCTACATTTTCTCTTAAATTTTTATAAGAGTAGCAGTATAGAGGTGTATTAAATTTTTTTGTTAGACTCTCAATATTTTTTCCTTCAATAAAAAATTTATTGTTTATATATCTCATAATACTTTTTGAATATTCTTAATTAATTCAGATTTGTATTCTGGATCATCTTTACGCCCACAAGCAACTACAAAATATAAACAAAGTATAATAATTAAAATTTTTTTACTCATTTTTTGCTTTTTTTATCATTTTCTTAACGTTCTCAAAAGAGGTTCCACCATAAGATTTTTTTGAATTAATTGAATTTTCTAGATCAAGTATTTTATAAACATTTAATGTAAGTTTTGGCTCAATTTGATTTATTTCTTTCAATTCTAGTTCGTGAAGTTTTTTGTTTTTTTTTTCTGCCAAATTAATTATTTTTGCTGTTTGTATGTATGCCTTTCTAAATGGGTATCCAAGCTCTCTTACAATAAAATCAGATAAATCTGTCGCTGTAGTAAAACCTTTTCCCGCAAGAGATAGCATACTTTTTTTATTTATTATCAAATTTTTTATTACATCATTCAACAATGACAATGATATTTTTAATTGATCATTTGTTTTAAAAACAATTTCTTTGTCATCCTGCAAATCCTTAAAATATGATAAAGGTAACCCTTTTAATATTGAAATCATAGAATTGATATTTCCTATAAATATTCCAGTTTTACCTCTTAAATATTCCAATGGGTCAGGATTCTTTTTTTGGGGCATTATAGACGAACCAGTTACTAATTTATCATTTAAAGTTATCATGTTAAATGCATCAGAATTCCAAATTATGAGTTCTTCAGCAATTCTAGAAATGTGTAAAGAACAAGCTAGAGAAGAATACAAAAAGTCTAATACAAAATCTCTATCAGATACAGTATCTACAGAATTGTTTGTTGGTTTTTTAAATTTAAGTTTTTTTGTGGTGTAATTTCTGTCAATTTTAAAAGAAGTGCCAGATAAAGCACCTACGCCTAAAGGATTTTCATCTAAAAACTCTAAATTATTCTTAAATTTTTTCTTATCTCTCTTAAACATTTCAACATATGCTAGTAAATAATGTGCTAAAGATAATGGTTGTGCATTTTTTAAATGCGTAAATCCTGGCATAATTGTTCTGATATTTTTTTGTGCAAGATTTAAAATATTTGAATTTGTATTATCTAATAAGATTATTATTTTTTTTGTTGCTTCTTTTAACCACAATTTTAGATCGGTAATTACCTGATCATTTCTAGATCTAGCAGTATGAACATATCCAGCATCATCACCAATCAGTTCAAATAATCTGTTTTCTATATTCATATGAATATCCTCTAAATCATAATCAAAATTGAATTTTTTTTTTACAATTTCATTTTTAATTCTTTTTAATCCCCAGATTATTTTATTCTTTATTCTGAAATTTATAATTTTCTGTTTGTGAAGCATTTCAACATGGGCAATTGATCCTTCGATATCTTCTTTAAATAGTCTTTTATCTACCGGTAATGAACCACCAACTTTTTTAAATAAAGTTGAGGCATTTTTCTTAATTCTTGTACCCCAAATTGGTTTATTGTTTTTATTTTTACTCATGTTATTCAATTACAAATTTATGAAATTTATATTTATATCCATTAAAATAATATTTCTTTACTTCATATCATTTAGCTCTTCATATTCAATAGAAGCGCCAAATATAAAAAATCTAATAATTTATGAGGAAAAACAAAAAATTAAGTTTTTTGACTTTTTAAATGAGGCTGGAAATAAAGTTAATTTGAAAGATTTTAAATCCGAATTAATTATTCTGAATTTTTGGGCAACCTGGTGTGCGCCTTGTAGAGAGGAAATGCCATCTTTAAGTAGTCTTCAAAAAATTAAGGATGAAAAAAAATTAAAGATTATCCCAATAAATATAGGTGGAGAAAATATTAGTAAATCTAAGAAGTTTTTTGATGAACTGCTCATAGAAGAATTACAAGTTTTTGTTGGTGATGGTGCTGGAATTGCAAAAAATTTAAAATTAAGAGGAATACCCACAACAATATTCATTGATAAAGATGGTTATGAGTTTGCAAGAATTGTTGGCTCAGTAGATTTTAACAGTGATGAATTTTTAAATTGGTTAAATGAATTAAATTAGTTTTTATAAAAGTAAGCTAATGCTACAAGCACAATTATAGCAACAAATTGTAGTAATACTCTAAGCTGCATTAATTTGTTAGATGTTTTTTTATCTCCGTCTCCTTTAAAAAGAGTTCTAATTCCAAGAATTAAGACTACAGCTACAGCTGCAAGCAAAACAATTGCTGCAATTTTGACAAATATTTCAGAAATCATGCTTTGATTTTAGTTTCTTTTTAAAATAAAAAAACATAATTACTTATCTATGACATTTTGCCTTGAATCAACAATTATAAAACCTGAAAATGGGTCCGACATCAAAAATGCAGTAATTTTACTTCATGGATATGGTGGAGATGGAAAAGATATAAGCATGTTAACTCTTAATTGGAAAAGATTTTTAACTGATACAGTATTCTTATGTCCAAATGGGCACGAACCATGTAAAATTAATCCAATTGGTTATCAATGGTTTGATTTAGAAACAAATGACAAAAATTATATTTTAGACGAAGCAAAAAAAGCTGAAGATAAATTAAGAAAATATATTGAAGAAGTTAAAACAGAATATAATTTGGAAAATTCAAAGATATGTTTATCTGGATTCAGTCAGGGTTGCATGATGTCAATAAACTTGGGCTTAACTTCTAAAGATCCCTTTAATTGTATTGTTGGATTTTCCGGAAAGATTATAGATAGAGAGGATCTTAGTTTAAGGTTAATTTCTAAAACAAAAACTTTATTAATTCATGGTGAAAAAGATGAAATCGTTCCACCCTACAATTTATTGGAAGCAAAAGATTTTTTTACACGGAATAATATTAGTATAGAAACTTTAATGATCAAAGACTGCGACCATCATATACCAGTTGAAGCTTCAAGTAATGCATTAAAATTTATCAAAGATAATTTTGATATTTAAAGAGAATTAACTTTTTTGTTACATTGATTAATAATAATATATAATATATTAAACAGTTATGACTATGATGATCAATGAAAACCTTTCACTCGAAAAATGTCCAGCTCTAGTCCTTAATGCAGATTATAGACCGTTAAGTTATTATCCTTTATCATTATGGTCATGGCAAGACGCTATTAAATCTGTATTTTTAGATAGAGTCTCAATTGTAAGTCATTATGATAGAATGATAAGAAGCCCATCATTCTCTATGCAGTTACCAAGTGTTATTGCATTAAAATCTTTTATAAAGCCTCGTTCAAATCCAAATTTCACAAGATTTAATGTTTTTCTACGAGATAAGTTTAGTTGTCAATATTGTGGAAGTAATGATGAACTAACTTTTGACCATCTTCTTCCAAGATCAAAAGGTGGGAAAACTGATTGGGAAAACGTTGTTACTGCATGCTCAGCATGTAATGTAAAAAAAGGTGGAAGATTGCTAAAAAATTCTGGAATGAAGTTAAATCAATGGCCTTTTCAACCAACAACAGAAGATCTTCATAGAAATGGGAAGAATTTTCCTCCTAATTTTCTACACAGCAGTTGGATGGATTATTTATATTGGGATGTAGAATTAGATCCTAGTTAAATTTTTTCAGAGATATTTATAGCAATTTTTGAGCCAGTTTTAATAATTTTATCCATCACTGAATATAATCCTTTTTTTGTTGCGCCGTGCTCATACGCAATATCTTTATGTTCCAATTCATCAGCTCTAAATTTTTTAATTTTTTCTCTAAGTTTTTTCTCATCATCTTGTAATTGATCTATTTGACTTTGGTAATGTTTATCAATAACTTCCTCAACAGACGCTGTACATAGCATTGCTGCCTTTTTTCCTAATATTGTTGAGCTGAAACCTAAACCTACTCCTAATAAATCCCATAGTGGTAAAAATTTAGTTGGTTTTATATTTCTTTCTCTGATTTCATTTTCAAAAAATTCACTATGTTCTTGCTCATGTTCTCTCATTTCTTCTACCAATTTTAATAGTTCAGGATCTTTTTTAAATGTTTTCAGTGCTAAAAGTTGACCTTCATATATTTTAATTGCACCTCTTTCACCTGCGTGATCAACTCTAATAAATTCTTCTAATTTTTTCTTGTTAGTCTTTTTCATAAACAAGAGCTCTTAGCGAAAATAATACAATTAGTAAAGATGTTAAAAAATTCAATCCAGATAAAGATATGCCTAAAATAGTAAAATCTACATCTTTACAATTTTTAACCATTCCAAGACTTTCGATTATTTTTTCTTTATTCGTGATATCTATATTTATGTTTGTACAACCAGCATATTCATCAAAAATGCCATTTTCTATACCAAAATGATATCCTGCAAGAGCAGTGCTCAGTGTGAATGTAATGATTAAAGCAATTAGTATTCTATCAGATTTAACATAGTTATATCCCAAAAAACAAATGAAGATCGCTACTAAAAAAGGAATTCTTTGATAAATACATAATTTACAAGGTAAATACCCTAGAACTTTTTCAATATAGATCGCGGATAATATAGCAATAATAGAGTATATTAAAATTAGTAAATAAATATTTTTTCTTTTAAAAATAAAATTCATTTTAGTTCATAAAGTTTTGTAAAAATTTATAAATTAAAAAAGCAAAAACTATTAATACAATTGAAATTATAATTGAAACTTTAAGCAGCTTTTTTTCAATTATTGTTTTCATAGCTGGACCAAAATTTCCAACCAAGAAAGCTATTATAAAAAATCTAGATCCTCTTGTTATCAAGGAGACAATTATAAAATAGACAATATTAAATTGAACAAACCCACTTGTTATTGTGAGTAATTTAAATGGGATGGGTGTAAAACCCGCTATAGCCAGCAACGTTGCCCATGCAAAAACCCCTCCATCTGATGAAATCTTATCTTTTAAAAATGAAGTATTATCTACACCGTAAAGCTCAAAAATCTTAATTCCAATTTCATTGAAAAAAACATATCCTATGAAATATCCCAAACATGCACCTAAGACGGATCCTGTCGTAGCAATAATTGCTATCTTCATCCATCTTTGTCTGTCGGCAATAGTCATTGGAATAATAAGAACATCTGGTGGAATAGGGAATATGAAACTCTCAATAAAAGAAATAAAACCTAAAATTTTTTTTGAATTTTTATGTCCTGCAAGTTTAATTGTTTTATTAAATAGTTCCTTAAACATATTTTCTTTTAATATAAATAGTGTTTTAATACTATTATTTATATTCTATGAAACTAAAAATAAACGGGCGAATGGCGGAACTGGTAGACGCGTTGGACTCAAAATCCAATAGTAGCAATACTGTGAGAGTTCGATTCTCTCTTTGCCCACCAAAAAATATATGGACTTAAAACAAATTAGTAACTTAACTGAATTATTTTTTTATCAATTTAATAAACAAATTGATAAAAATAAAATTTTATTATCAACTTTAGGTGATAAAAGAAAAAATTACTCTTGGCAAGAAACCTACGATTTTATTAATTTAGTTTCCAATGAATTAAGAAAAGTAATATCAAAAGGTGATAGATGTTTATTAATTTCTGAAAATAGACCAGAATGGTTTATTGCAGATTTGTCTATTATGCTATCAGATGGGATAACTGTTCCAGCTTACACAACTTATGCAGAAAATGACTATAATTATATTATCAATGATTGCACTCCAAGTATAATTTTTGTTTCAAATATTGGACAATTCAATAAATTAAAAAACATTATTAAGGACAAAAAATTTATCAAAAAAATATTTTCCTTTGAAAAATTACCAAATGTTGAATTTGATTATATTAATTTAGAAGACTTAGAAAAAAATAATAATAAAAAAAATTTACCAATTCAAAAATCTTTAGCCTTAAGAAAAGATCCATCTTGCATAATTTATACTTCAGGTACTCAAGGAAATCCTAAGGGAGTTATTTTAAGTCATGGAGGCATATTAAATAATTGCGAGGGCGCAATAGATATTCTAAAACCATTATTAACTAAACAACAACCCAAGTTTCTTACTTGGCTTCCACTTTCACATTCTTACGAGCACACCGTCCAATTTGTACAAATCACTGTAGCAGCTAGAATTTTTTATGCTGAGAGTATCGACAAATTAGTTAAGAATATGGGTGATTGTTCACCAGAAATTATGACTGCTGTACCAAGATTTTACCAAAACCTTTATCAAAAAATTAATGCAAGTTTTAAAAAAGCGACAGGATTGAAAAAAAAATTAATATATAAAATGTTAGACATAGGTCTAAAAAAAATAAAAAAAGAAAATTTAACTTTTTTTGAGAAACTACAAGATAACATTCTTGAGAAATTAGTAAGAAAAAAAATAAAATCACAATTCGGTGGTTCTCTCAAAACATTTGTTTCTGGTGGAGGTGCTTTGGACAAAGAGGTTGGATATTTTTTAAATGCGATTGGTTTACCAACTCTTCAAGGATATGGCCTAACTGAGACATCCCCAGTTGTTAGCTGTAATCCAATAGACGATATTAGAATAGACACTGTTGGCCCACCGTTTAAGGGAAATAAGGTCAAAATAGCTGAAGATGGTGAAATACTTGTTAAAGGTGAAAATGTTATGTTGGGCTATTGGAATAATAAAGAAGAAACTGATAAAGTTCTGATAGATGGCTGGCTTCACACAGGAGATATTGGTGTATTTGAAAATAATTTTTTAAAAATCACTGATAGAAAAAAAGATATTCTCATTACTCCTGGAGGAGATAATATTTCTCCATTAAAAATTGAAAATGAATTAGTAAATTTAGAATTCATAGATCAAGCGGTGGTGTATGGAGATAATAAACCATATTTAGTAGCTCTAATAGTTTTAAATGACGAATACAGTAATATTACAAATGAAAAAATTCATAATGCAATAAATAGTTTGAATAAAAACCTTTCAAAAATTGAAAATATAAAAAAGTTTTTTTTAATAAATGAAAAATTTTCAATTGAAAATGGAATGCTAACACCGACATTAAAGTTAAAAAGATATAAAATTATAAATAAATATAAAAATAATTTTGAAAATCTTTACAATTAACTTGAAAAATTTGTTTAATAATCCCTATTTTACTTAACTTTTTTTAATTATTAATTTTTTTATTTTAAAAAAAAAAAAATTAAAAAAACACAAAAAATTATGTAATTGACATAACTATTCAAAAAAATTACAAAAAGGTAATTAAACGAATCAAAAAGATTCGTAATTAAAAAAGGGAGCTAAAGATGGCTAAAAGAAGAAAAAAAGCTGCTAAAAAGAAAACTAAGAAAAAAGCTAAGAAAAAAGCTAAGAAGAAAAGAAGAAAATAGTTTAGTATTCTTTTTATTAAATAACGCTTCTCATGGCGCTTGCGTGGGGAGCGTTTTTTTATTTAGCAATATCCTCTGATACCTCTTCTTCAGTTGATTTGCTTTCAATTTTCTGAATTTGCTTTTCAAGGTTCCGTTTTAAAGCTTTATCTAATTTTTTTTGTGTATCCTCTAAACTTATATTTAAAACAATTTGAAACTCCGTAAGTATTCTATCATACGCTTTTTCAAAAAGTTGCCTTTCACTGTAAGATTGATCTACCATAAGATCATCTCCTTTGTTTAGGTCTCTTACTACTTCTGCTAGTTCATAAATTTTACCTGATGAAATTTTCGCTTCATATTCTTGAGCTCTTCTGCTCCACATGCTTCTTTTAATTTTTGGCTTGCTTTTTAATATACTCATACATTTATTTATTTGGTTAATTGTTGCAAGTGGTCTTAGATGAGATTGTTTATTTACTGGCACCATCCCGTTAGCTTTATCTTTCTCAAATTTTAAAATATATGCCTCAATGTCAATTCCACCTATATTCATTTTTTTAAATTCAGTAATCTGTCCCACTCCATGTTTAGGATAAACAACGTAGTCTTTTATTTTATACTCTTTTTTCTCAGTATCTTGTTTTTTTACTTTTTTAATTTCAGGTTTTTGTTCATTATTTTTTGGAATACGAAGTAAGTTATTATTGTCTGCTGACTCCTTTTTTTCTGATTTTATATTCTTTGTTTTTGGTGATGATTTAACGTTTTTTTTTTGTGTGATTTTTTTTATTTTATTAAGTGAATCTGATTTTTTTATCTTTGCAATTTTTTTTATTTTTTTTTGTTTAGAAATATTTTTGATTTTCTTTTTTTTATTAACACTTTTTTTAGTTTTAAAAGTTTTCTTTAAAGTATTTATCAAATTTATTTTCTTCATCTTTAAATCTTTCATGGTCAGGCATAGGATCTTTTATTTCTGAGATATTTGGCCATATCTCAGAATATTTTTTGTTTATTTCTAACCATTTTTCACTACCTGGTTCAGTATCTGAAACTATAGCATCAATTGGACACTCAGGCTCGCAAACGCCACAATCTATACACTCATCAGGTTTAATTACAAGCATATTTTTGCCCTCATAAAAACAATCAACTGGACAAACATCCACACATGTAGTGTGCTTACATTTTATACATTTCTCATTTACCAAGTAAGTCATTTTTTTGATTTAACTTTTTCTTTTATATCCCCTACAGTCTTTGCATCTATATATAATAAACCTGATAACCTTCTCATTAAATTAGTTTCATACATATCAGCATTCTCATCCGAGTAGATAATATTCCATAATGCCTCTACAACTGTCTTTTTTTCTTCAATACTTTTATTTTTCACTTCTTTAGTAAATTCTAAAATTTGATTTGAATCTTTTTCTCTTATTTCCGCATCCTTTAATATTCCATCTAAATAATTTTGATCTGCTCCCATTTCTATCAAAGCTTTTCTTATAATAATCTTTTCTTTTTCTGTATAATTTTCATCAATTTTTGCCGAATGAATTAAAAGTGCCGCAACACAAATTAAAGATAAGTGGCTTTCATTTTTATTTGTTTCTTTTTCTTTTGAAAATAAATTAAACATTATTTTAAGTTTAATTGGTTTAATACATTGAAAGGATTATTAGAATAGTCTTTTTTGTCTTGTTTTTTTGATATATTCTTTTTTAAAGGAAAATATTTTATAAAAAGTTCGTTTTCTTTTTGATATATTTTATAATTCATTTTTTTTAGCAGTTTTTTAAAGTTTTCTTTTGAACAACCAAGTAAGTTTAACATTTCGGGAATTACCTTTACCTCTTTCTTATCATCCTTTTCAGAATTAAATATTAGTAAAAATAGTCTTTCAAGAATATCTATTCTAACATAAATATCATCAAAATTTTCAAAACCACAAAGTAACATAAAATCTTTATTTGCAGATTTCATTCCATCTAAAAAGTTTAATCCGAAAGTTGGAGGAGAAAAAGTAAGAAACTTGTTATTGAAACTCTTCCATAACAATATTCTTAAAGAAACTGAACTTGGTTTAAACAATTTAAATAAAAAAATATGATATCTTCCAAACTTTACACCCAATCTTCTTAATTTTTTTCTATCATCTTGATTAATTTTTTTTAAATATTCAGAAATATTTGCCCTCTTAATTACTCCATTATTCTCGTATAGTCTGTAGGCCAAAGCTCTAAGTTCAGGATTTTCTTCTTTAATATTTTTTAGCTCGATCAGACTATTGAGCTCAGTTTCTATTTTTTTATTTATCCATTTATTTAAATATTCATTTAATTTACTTCTTTCATCATTCTCAATCATCTCGTCAATAATTAAATCAATTTTCGGTTTAAGATAATCTGGTCCAGCAGTTAATTTTGCTATTGGATCATTGAACCAATAAATTTTAAAATCATCTTTTAGTTCTATAAGACCTGTATCTATTATTTGTTGAATTCGATTAATTATCTCTGGACCCACATTATGTCTTGCGGCTTTTTTTAAAGATTTTATATCAGCATCTAATGCACCAACTTTTAAATCTAGTTTTAATTTTAATCCCTTTAAGTTCCCAATATATTGATTATTAATCAGCACCCTTTCTTTTTCAATGATTTCAGTTTTTAATTCTATATCTTGTTTCAAACCTTTCGCTAAAACACTTGCTCTTTTATCTATAAATGTTTTTGTTAATTCATCATGGAGTCTATCTGATAATTTATCTTCTAAGTTTTTAGTTCTTTCTATCCAGTAATCTTGGTTTTCAACCCAATTTGACTTGTTAGAAACATATGACCATGTTCTAACATTAGATATTCTATTTGATATTGAGTCCACATTTCCATCAAGTTTATCAAGCATTGAAAGTTGTTTTTTCATATAATAGTTCGGTATTTTTTCATCTGAATTGGTCAAAAAGTTAAATACTTTGTGTACAACTTCCAAATGATGACCATAAGTTTTTTTGACAAAGTCAGGGATTTGACAGCATTCCCATAGAATTTTCAAAATATGTGAATTGTCATTTATATAATTATTATTTTCTCTTAAAAAATATTTTAAAACTTTCTCGTCTTCACATTCTCCTACTCTTTTCAACCAATCCTTGTTAGGTTTTTCATCCAACGATTTTATAAGAGTTTCTTTATTTTTAAAATCTAGATTAGAATTTCTCCAGAATATATTTTGTATTTCTGGAAAATTATGATTTTCTAAAAATTCGATCTCTTCTGGATTAATTTCATCACAATCTCCAGTAATACCAAAGCTGCCATCGTTTAAGTATCGACCAGCCCTTCCCGCAATTTGCCCAATTTCAGAGATTTTCAACCTTCTTATTTTTTTTCCATCAAACTTTCTTATATTTGAAAAATAAATATGATCCAAATCCATATTTATTCCCATTCCAATAGCATCAGTAGCAACAAGATAATCAACATCTCCTGATTGATATAAACTTACTTGAGCATTTCTAGTTTTAGGACTGAGAGATCCCATAACAATCGCTGCGCCACCTTTCTGTCTCCTTATAAGCTCTGCAATTGCATATACCTCTTCCGTAGAAAAAGCTATTACTGCACTTTTTCTTTCAATACGTGAAATTTTTTTGTGTCCACCAAATGAGAGTTTTGATAATCTTTGTTTATTTAAAAACTCAACATCATCATCAAGTTTTTGAATAATATTCTTTATAGTATTTGAACCCATAAGCATTGTTAATTTTTCACCCCTAAGATTTAATAATCTATCGGTGAATATATGGCCTCGTTCATTATCTGAGCACATTTGAATTTCATCTATGCCTACGAAATCTAAAACTTTATCTACTGGCATTGACTCTACAGTACATAAAAAATACTTTGCATTAATTGGTATAATTTTTTCTTCACCAGTAATAAGAGCAACTTTAGATGCATCTATCTTTTGTACAATCTTGTCATATACTTCTCTTGCTAAGAGTCTGAGAGGAAAACCTATCATTCCCGAGTCGAATGAAAGCATTGTTTCAATAGCTAAAAAAGTTTTACCAGTATTTGTAGGTCCAAGAACTGCGGTAATCTTATTTTTTGACATATCAACTTTTAGTATGATCTTTTTTGAGCCTACTATATTTTGTTACTCAAAAAGAACAAAAATAGACTAAAACTAGTCCGAATCAGATAGAAAAAAGTTCTCATTTTCAATTTATATCATCTAAGGTTAGCATAAATTTTACAATATAAATATAAATATTTGATGCCAAAAAAACTTTGGGAACCGTCTAAAGCAGATATAAAAAATTCGAATTTATTTGCATATGAAAAATTTATTTCAAAATATTATAAATATAATTTTTCAAGAAATTATAAAAAGTTGTTAAAATGGAGTATAAAAAATCCTAAAGATTTTTGGAATTCCATCTGGAAATATTTTGAAGTAATAGGAATTAAAACTAATACATTCAAACTAACCAAGGATCTTATTAATAGTAAGTTTTTTGTTAATTCAAAATTAAATTTTACAGAAAATCTTTTAGTTAAAAATTCTAATCAAAAGGCTATAACATTTATTAGTGAAAATGGTTACAGAGAACGAAAGTCCTGGAAAGAACTTAATATTGACGTAAAAAAAATAATTACATTTTATAAAAAAATAAATATTTCTGAAAAAGATAGGATAGCTGCATATACTCCAAATCAAATAGAAACAGTTGAGTGCTTTTTAAGTGCTAGCGCTATAGGATCAATCTGGAGCTCATGTTCACCCGATTTTGGTGTACCTGGAGTTATAGAACGTTTTTCCCAAATTAAACCTAAATTATTAATTATTACTGATAAATACTATTACAACGGAAAAGAAATAAATATTATCGAGAGATTGCCTAAAATATTAAAAAAAATAAAAAGTATAAAATCTGTATTAGTCTTAAATTACCCTGGAAAAAAATTAAGAAA
This sequence comes from uncultured Pelagibacteraceae bacterium, assembly GCA_902540545.1. Taxonomy (GTDB): domain Bacteria; phylum Pseudomonadota; class Alphaproteobacteria; order Pelagibacterales; family Pelagibacteraceae; genus Pelagibacter. The sequence goes on along the minus strand of CACBMY010000001.1, from coordinate 92,611 downwards.
GTTAAATAAAATTAAAAACATAAAAATTTATCATTTTTCTGAGATTGGAAAACTTGAAATAAGTAGAAATAAATTAAAAAAATTTGATTTTGACCACGAATTAGCAATTTTATACTCAAGTGGTACAACAGGTAAACCAAAATGTATTTGCCATAGATCTGGTGGTGTTTTATTGCAACATTTGAAAGAGCATCAATTACATTGCAATATAAAACCAAATGATAATGTATTTTACTTTACAACTTGTGGATGGATGATGTGGAATTGGCTTGTTACAGCCTTAGCATCCAAAGCATCAATATTGCTATTTGATGGCTTTCCTATGCATAAATCTCCAGAGCTATTGTTAAAAATCGCAAATAAAGAGAAAGTTACCCTATTTGGTATAAGCGCAAAATATATTGATCAACTTATTAAGCAGAATGTTAGGGTTAAAGGAAAAATTAAACTCAAGTCCTTAAAAACTATTTGTTCTACAGGGTCTCCACTTTCTAAAGATGGTTTTGAATTTATTTATAGAAATATAAAAAAAAATGTTCATCTAGCCTCTATTTCTGGAGGGACAGATATTGTTTCCTGTTTTGTAAATGGAAACATTTATTCAAAAGTTAATAGTGGAGAAATACAAAACAATGGTCTTGGTATGGATACAGCAGTATTTTCTGAAAAAGGTAAATCAATTTTAAACAAAAAAGGAGAATTAGTATGTAGAAAACCTTTTCCATCAATGCCTTTAAAATTTTGGAATGATCCTGAAAAAATTAAATATAAAAAAGCTTATTTTTCAAAATTTAAAAATATTTGGCATCATGGGGATTATGCTGAGAGAAAAAATAATGGGTCTTATATTATCTATGGAAGATCAGATGCAACATTAAACCCAGGTGGTGTTCGACTTGGTACAGCCGAAATCTATTCTGTTGTAGAAAAATTTAAAGAAGTAAAAGAGTCTATTGTAGTAGGCCAATCTTGGGATAACGATGTAAGAATAATACTTTTTGTAGTTTTATCAAAAAACAATAAATTAGATGAAAATTTAATTGCTAAACTAAAAACAACGATTAGATATGAGGCTTCTCCGAGACATATACCCGCTAAAATAATTGCAGTAAAAGATATTCCTAGGACTAAAAATGGTAAAATTGTAGAAGTGGCTGTTAAAAATGTAATAGATGGTAATAAAATAAATAATATTGAGGCATTATCAAATCCATCTGCTTTAAATGAATATAAAAATCTTATTGAGTTAAAATCATAATGATCAAAGATACTATTCAAAGCCTAAGTTTATCTGCAACTCTAAAAATAAACGAAAAATCAAAAGTTATTGAAAATGAAGGAAAAAATATTATTAAGTTTGGATTTGGACAATCACCATTCCCAGTTCCAATTACTATTGTTGAAGAATTAAAAAAAAATGCACATCAGAAAAGTTATTTACCTATCCAGGGATTAGATAAATTAAGAGACTCAATCGCAAAATATGAGTCAAAAAAGAAAAATTGCAAAATTAAATTAGATCAGGTCATTGTAGGTCCTGGAACTAAAGAGTTAATGTTCTTGATGCATTTAGCATTTGAAGGTGAAGTTTTGTTATCAGCTCCAAGTTGGGTATCCTACAAACCACAATCAATTATAGCTAAAAATAATTACCACTGGATGCAAACATCAGCTGAAAATAATTGGTTTCCTAAAGCTCAACAAATAGAAAAAATCATTTTAAAAAAACCGGATAAAAAATATCTTTTATTTCTTAATTCTCCAAATAACCCATCAGGACAAGTATGCAAAAATTTAAAAGAAATTTCTTTAATTGTAAAAAAATATAATATTTTAGTTTTATCAGATGAAATTTATTCTGAACTAACATTTGATGAAAATTATATTTCTATTTTTGAACACTGCCCTGATAATGTTGTAATAAGTAATGGACTTAGTAAATGGTGTGGTGCTGGAGGATGGAGACTTGGGTACTTTATAATACCAAAGAAAAAAATCGAATTACTTAAATCTATGAAAGTTTTAGCAAGTGAAACATTTTCTGCAGTAAGTTCACCAATCCAGTTTGCTGCAATATCCGCTTTTAATGTCAATCATGATGACTACATTTTAAAATCAAAAAAAATTCTCAAAGCTGTTGGAGAGTATGTATATAGAAATTTATCATCTAATAATATTATTATGAATAAACCAATGGGAGGCTTTTATTTATTGCCAGAATTTTTGAACAAAAAATTTGATAGTTCCTCTATGTTATGTGATGAAATTTTAACTAATCTAAATATTGCTTTACTTCCAGGAAGTGATTTTGGATTTGATCAAAAAAGGATGATAGTTCGTTTAAGTTTTACAGACTTTGATGGAGATACATTTATGAAAAATATTAACGAAAAAACCGATATTAATGATGATATAATAAAATTGTATGCTCCAAATGTTGTAGAAGGAGTAAATAAATTAAAATCTTGGGTTGAAAAATAATAATTATTTAAAAAATTCCTTAATTAGCAATACTTAATATTTAGTGAATTTACTAGACACTCGAAGTAATAAATAGTTAGATTTGATTTTAAAACTTTAGAGAGGGTATATGAAAAAAATATTATCAACAATATCAAGCTCTCTGATTATTTTTGCTGCCATATTTTCATTTGGATCAATAGCAAAATCAGCAGAGTTTTTTACTATAGGCACAGGAGGACCAACTGGAGTTTACTTTCAGACAGGTAACGCCATTTGTAAAATGTTACACAAATCAGCAATTAGTGCTGAACATGGTAGAAAAAAAGGCATGAAAGATAAAGCTTACAGATGTACCGCTCCTTCAACTGGAGGCTCAAATTATAACATCGGGCAAATAAAAGATGGTGAGTTTCAATTTGGTGTAGCTCAATCTGATTGGCAATATCATGCTTACAATGGATCAAGCAAATGGGAAGGGAAACAATTTAAAAATTTAAGAGCCGTTTTCTCAGTACATAATGAACCATTTCAAATCTGGGCAAGAAAAAAAGCAAAAGTAAAAGATTTTATGGGTCTTAAAGGAAAAGTAGTAAACATTGGAAATCCAGGTTCTGGTCAAAGAGGAACAATGGAAGAATTAATGAAAGCTATGGGCGTTGATAACAGTTTCTTTAAATCTGTTACTGAGCTAACATCTTCAGAGCAAGTAAAAGCTCTATGTGATGGTAAAATTGATGCGTTTGGATATTCAGTAGGTTTTCCAAATGGGGCAATGGAACAAGCGGCAACATGTGCAGCTAAAGCTATGCCAATCAATTTAACAGGAGATGTAATTGATGGAATTATAAGTGGAGCTGATTATTATGCATCTGCAACAATTCCAAAAGGTACATATACTAAACAGAAAAAAGATGTAACTACATTCGGTGTTAAAGCTACTGTAGTAACAAGTGTGGATGTATCTGAAGATTTAGTTTACCAGGTTACAAAAGCTGTTTTTGAAAATTTTGATGATTTTAGAAAACAACATCCAGCTTTTGCTCCTTTAGAGAAAAAAAATATGATAGCTGATGGTTTATCAGCACCACTTCATCCTGGAGCTGTTAAATATTATAAAGAAGCTGGTTTAATGTAATTAAATCTATATAAAAAATTGAGGCCCAATATATCTATTGGGCCTTTTTTTTTATATATTAAGCTGAATGTCAGCAGACATAGAAAAAAAAATTGAAAATAAGATTAAAGAAGATCTTTCTCCTACAAGAAACCTATCAGGATTTCATTTAAAGTTAGTTGCAATTATTGCAATAACTTGGTCCTTGTTTCAGCTCTGGTATGCTTCTCCATTTCCATTTTGGCTTAATTTTGGAATGTTTAAAGGTTTACCTGCTAGAGCAATTCATCTTGGTTTTGCACTTTTGTTAGCTTTTTTAATATTTCCATATGCACGGGGTAAAAAAGTAAATTTTATAGATATATTAATTGCGATAACAGGTGCGGTTTGTTGTTTATATATTTATTTTTTTTATGATCAATTAGTAGATAGGAGTGGAATATTACTTAAAATAAATCTTTCCGATAATTTTACTATTCCAATTGAGTTAATACTCGGAATAATTGGAATATTAATTCTTCTTGAAGCCACCCGTAGAGTAATAGGCATCCCATTAGTCGTTATTGCGGTTTGTTTTTTGTTATTTTCTTATTTTGGTCAATATGCACCAGATATAATTTCACATGGTGGATTATCATTAAAACGTCTAGTTGGTTTTCAATGGTTTGATCAAGAAGCAATTTTTGGAATCCCAATAGGTGTTTCTGTTGATTTCATTTTTCTTTTTGTACTTTTTGGAGCACTTTTAGAAACTGCTGGAGGAGGCAAATATTTTTTAGATTTAGCTTTTGCAATGGTTGGAAAAATGCGAGGTGGTCCTGCCAAAGCAGCTATTCTTGGATCTGGTATGACAGGATTAATCTCAGGATCATCAATTGCTAATACAGTTACAACTGGAACATTTACAATTCCAATTATGAAAAAGACAGGTTTTTCAAAAGAAAAAGCGGGTGCAATCGAAGTATCTTCATCAGTTAATGGTCAAATAATGCCTCCAGTTATGGGAGCAGCAGCTTTTGTAATGGCAAGTTTTATTGGAGTTACATATTTTGAAGTTGTCAAACATGCTTTTTTACCAGCTATTATTTCTTACATTGCACTATTTTATATATCTCACCTTGAAGCACTTAAATTAAATTTAAAAGGTATGGATGAAAACGATATTCCAAAATTAAAAAAAACATTTTTTGAAGGAATACATTTTTTAGTTCCAATATTCGTTCTCATATATCTACTAGTTTATATGAGGCTTACAGCTTCTTACTCTATTTTTTTTGCAACAATAACATTAATTATAGTCAATCTTTTAAATAAATTTTTTAAAGAAAAGAACTTTAAGAATGCTTTAATATATTGGTATAACCAAACTGTTGTTGGTTTCGAAAAGGGCGCCTTGAATATGGTTAGTGTCGGAATAGCAATTGCAACAGCAGGGATTATAGTTGGTGCAGTTGGATCTACAGGTTTGAGCACTAATTTAATAATTGTAATCGAGTCGATTGCAAAAGATAATGTTATTATTCTTTTATTTTTAACCATTATTTTGTGTTTACTATTGGGTATGGGTTTACCAACTACGGCAAACTATGTTGTTGTAGCGTCTCTAATGGCAACTGTTCTTGTTGATGTTGGAAATGCATCAGGATTTATTTTTCCTTTAATTGCGGTTCATTTATTCGTATTCTATTTTGGTTTAATGGCAGATGTAACACCTCCAGTTGGCTTAGCATCTTACGCAGCTGCTGCTATTTCTGGGGGAGATCCATTAAGAACAGGAGCCCAGGCATTTTGGTATAGTCTGAGAACAGGAATACTTCCTATTGTATTCTTATTTAACAGCGAGTTATTATTAATTGGTATTAAAAGTATATGGCATGGCTTAATGGTCATAGTAACCTCATTGATTGGGATTTTAGTATTTACTTCTGCCACTCAGGGATGGTTTATAAATAAATTGAGATGGTATGAGATTATTATTTTTTTAATAATTTCAATATCATTATTATCTCCAGAATTCATTTTAAATAAATTTTACCCAAAATATAACCATTTAAGTATTGAAGAAATAAACAAAAAACAGTTTGATTATAATAAAGAGATAAGAATTAAAATTACCAGACTTACAGAGTACGGCGAAAGATATAAATTATTTGTAATTGAAAAAAATAGTTTTGATGAAAATTTCAGTTTAGATGATTATGGAATGAGCTTAGTTGTAGAAGATAATAAAACCATAATAGATACTTTAAAATGGAATGGAATTGCAAAAAAATCTGGTTTAGATATGGGAGATATTATTAATGAATTTAAAATTGAAAATCAGAATAGACCAAAAAAAGAAATAATTTATCCTATCGCTCTTATTCTTTTATCAATCTTTGGTTATTTAAATATAAGAAGAAGAATTTAGCTTAGACCTGCATGAGGTAACTTACGTTGAAGTATTTTCCAAATACCTGTAGCAGATGCAATTATTTTACCTTTACATTCTAAATAGCACTCTAAAAAAACCATGCTTTTTGTTTTTTTTTTAATTTTTACATATCCAAAAATTTCATCACCAATAGTTGAAGGTCCGATAAAATTAATATTAAGTGTTATAGTTACACAAGGCTGATTACCCGAAATTCTATGTGCTCCAGATCCACACCCGGTATCTATGATCGATGCTATATACCCACCATGAGTTATGCCAGCTCTGTTAAGATGGTTTTTTTTTATTTTAGTTTTAAATTCATATTTAGTTTTTGAGATATCTCTTAGTAGCAAACCACCATTGTGTCTCATGAAACCTTTCTTAACACTAATTTGTTTAAATTTTTTCATTAAATTATTAAAGTTATTAAAAATAATATTATTAACACTATTACAAAAAAATAAATTACAGATTTTTGCAAAGATATTTTCATTTTTCCTTCTTTTTGGTGCGCCTGCTAGGAGTCGAACCCAGAACCTCCTGGTCCGTAGCCAAGCGCTCTATCCAATTGAGCTACAGGCGCTAAATTTAATCTATTCTTTTAACATTTATTATTAATTTTACTAAATTTTAATAATGGTCAAAAATATACATCTATTAAAAGTAAATAATATATATATATACAAATAGCGAAATGAGTGAAAAATTACTAGTTCCAGATATTGGAGATTTTGAAGAAGTAGAAATCATAGAAATTCTTGTAAAAGAAGGAGATAAAATCTGTAAAAATGACCCTGTAATAACTTTAGAAAGTGATAAATCAAGTGTTGAAGTACCATCTGCTTTCGAGGGCGTTGTAGATAGTATTAACATAAAGATTGGTGATAAAGTTTCTAAAGGAGATTTGATACTAACATTATCCTCTGAGAATGGAACTCAGCAAAAACAAGAAACTATTGAAAAGATACCACCTGCAACGGAAAAAATAATTGCCGAAGCGGAAAATTCTAATGGATATAATAATTCTGAATTAGATACGAGTGCACATAAAGAGATCAAAGTAGAAAATACACAAGTAGATGAACATAATGAAAGATTAGAAATAGTTGAAAATAATAATGATATTGATCCTCAAGAGACAAAAGAATGGTTAGAATCTTTGTCTGCTGTAGTACATTCCGAAGGACCTGAGAGAGCTCATTTTTTAATTAAACAATTAATTGATCAGGCATATAAAGAAGGATCAAATATACCCTACACCCAAAATACACCATACATAAACACTATACCAGCAGATGAAGAGATAAAATCTCCAGGCGATCAAAATATCGAAAGAAAAATCAGAGCACTAATTCGATGGAATTCAGCAGTGATGGTTGTCAGAGCAAACATGAGAGATCCTTCATTAGGAGGTCACATTGGGACATTTGCTTCAGCAGCAACTCTTTATGATATAGGAATGAATCATTTTTGGAGAGCTAAAAGCAATAAATTTGGTGGAGATTTAATTTATTTCCAAGGACATTCAGCGCCAGGTATTTACGCTAGAGCTTTTTTGGAAGGAAGACTTGACGAGAAGCAATTAGATAGATTCAGACAGGAAGTTTACCCAGGAGGTTTGTCATCTTATCCTCATCCATGGCTGATGCCTAAGTTTTGGCAGTTTCCAACTGTTTCTATGGGTCTTGGACCAATGATGGCAACCTATCAGGCAAGATTTATGAAATATCTTATTAATAGAAAATTAATAAAAGATGAGAATAGAAAAGTTTGGTCTTTCTTAGGAGATGGTGAAATAGACGAGCCAGAAGCTCTAGGATCTATTGGTTTAGCAGCAAGAGAAAAGTTAGATAACTTGATTTATGTTGTGAACTGCAACCTACAAAGATTAGATGGTCCAGTAAGAGGCAATGGTAAAATTATTCAAGAATTAGAAGGAATTTTTAGAGGAGCTGGATGGAATGTAATAAAAGTCATTTGGGGATCATATTGGGATCCTTTACTCGCAAATGATAAATCAGGTTTACTTGTAAAAAGAATGAACGAAGCAGTTGATGGAGAATACCAAGCCTTTAAAGCAAAAGGCGGTTTATATGTTAGAGATAACTTCTTTGGGAAATACCCTGAACTTAAAAATCTAGTTGCAAGTTATACGGATAGCGATATTTGGAAATTAAATAGAGGCGGTCACGACCCGCATAAAGTTTATGCTGCTTATCATAAAGCTATTAATACAAAAGACAGACCAACAGTCATATTAGCTAAAACAATTAAAGGATACGGTATGGGAAAATCTGGTGAAAGTATAAATACAACCCATCAGCAAAAAAAATTAGGTGTAGATGATTTGCTATATTATAGAGATAGATTTGATGTTCCATTAACAGATGAACAAGTCAAAAATATAGAATACTTTAGACCTGATGAAAATTCAGAGGAAATAAAATACTTAAAAAAAAGAAGACTGGCTTTAGGAGGATATATTCCTGAGAGATCGTCTTTTTCGAAACCAATCAAAACACCAAATAACGATATTTTTGACTTTATGAAAAAATCAACCGGTGAAAAAGAAATGTCAACTACTATGGCACTTGTTAGGATGTTGACCAATTTGCTAAGAGATAAAAATGTTGCTCCAAGACTTGTTCCAATAATCCCTGATGAAGCAAGAACATTTGGTATGGAAGGTTTTTTCCAAAAAATAGGTATATATGCGCATGAAGGTCAAAAATATGAGCCAGAGGACTCAGCTCAATTAAGCTCTTACAAGGAAGAGAAAAGTGGTCAAGTTTTAGAGGAAGGAATAAATGAGGCTGGATCCATGGCATCATGGATAGCTGCAGGAACATCGTATTCAAATCATGATATAGAAATGATACCAATTTATCTTTTTTATTCTATGTTTGGTTTTCAAAGAACTGGCGATTTTGCGTGGGCGGCTGGAGACAGTCAAACAAGAGGATTTCTAATTGGAGCTACAGCTGGAAGAACAACTTTGGCTGGAGAAGGCCTTCAACACCAAGATGGTCACAGTCATTTATTAGCATCAACAATTCCAAATTGTGTTTCTTATGATCCAACCTTTCATTATGAATTAGCTACAATTTTTAAAGAAGGTTTAAGAAGAATGCATGAAAAACATGAAAATATTTTTTACTATATTACAACAATGAATGAAAATTATTCTCATCCACAGATGCCCAAAGATTGTGAAGAAGGCATATTAAAAGGGATGTATAAAATAAAAGATTTCAGCAAGAATAAAAAAAATAAGATTCAATTATTGGGTTCAGGAACAATTTTAAGAGAGATGATTGAAGCAGCAGAAATTTTACAAAATGAATATCAAGTTGATAGTGAAGTATGGAGTGTTACCAGTTTTAATGAATTAAGAAGAGATGGACTTGAAACAGAAAGGTATAATTTGCTTAATCCAGGAGGAGAGAAAAAAATCTCTTACGTTGAAAAATGCCTTGGAAAAACCGAAGGTCCTATTCTAGCAGCTTCAGATTACATGAGAATGAATTCTGACCAAATTAGACCTTACATAAATAAAAGTTTTTATTCATTGGGTACAGATGGATTTGGCAGAAGTGATACAAGAAAAAATCTAAGAAAATTTTTTGAAGTCGATAAAGAGCATATAGTTGCATATGGCTTAAGTATTTTATCAAATGAACAATTAATTGCTTCTAAACATGCGGTAGATGCAATTAAAAAATATAAAATTGATAAAGATAAGCCTATGCCTACAAAATTATAATGAGCGAGAAAGAAGTATTAGTTCCTAACATTGGTGATTTTAAAGATGTTGAAGTAATTGAGGTATTAATAGAGGCAGGATCAAATATTAATAAAGATGATCCGATAATTACAATAGAAAGCGATAAATCAAGTGTTGAGATCCCAAGCCCATACTCAGGTAGTGTTAAAAAAGTTAATTTAAAAGTTGGTGATAAGGTTTCAGAGGGTTCTTCAATATTAATAATTGGTTCTGAGGAACAAAAACCAGATGTTCAAATCGAAGAAGAGATGAAAGAAGTTAAAAAAGAAACTATTATACAAAAACCTCTTGAAACAGTAACTTCTAAACCAAAAGAAATATTACAAAATAATAAAGTTAGTGTATTCAAATCAAGCAAAGCGCTTGCTAGCCCAAAAACTAGAAAATTTGCAAGAGAACTTGGTGTTGATATTAATAATGTTATTGGATCACAAAGATCAGGAAGAATTATAGAAGAGGATATAAAAAAATTTGTATCTTCTAATTTTAATAAACCTCAGGAAGAAAAGAAGGCTCCATCTATAAAGCCCTCAGAATATGACCACGCTGATTTTGGAGATGTAGAAATTCAAGATATACCAAGAATTAAAAGAATTGCTGCTCCACATTTATCAAATTCTTGGCAAACAATACCGCATGTTACTAGTTGTGATGAAGCAGATATTACTGAGTTAGAAGAATTTAGACAAAATTTGACTGATACTTTTACTGGAGAAAAAAAGAAAATTACTCCATTGGCATTTATTATAAAGGCAGTTGTGGAAACTTTGAAAGTTTTTCCAAGATTTAATAGTTCTATTGACAATATTGAAAATGGAAAAATAACATTAAAAAAATACTTCCATGTAGGAATTGCAGTTGATACTCCCAATGGTTTAATGGTGCCAAAAATAAGAAATGCTAATCAAAAGAATATAGATCAAATAAGCAAGGATCTAAAAAAAGTTAGTGATGATTGCCGAAATTTGAAGATAGATAAAAAAGAGTTTTATGGAGGATCCATAACTATAACAAGCCTAGGTGGCATTGGAGGAACTTATTTTACTCCTATAATAAATTATCCTGAGGTTGCTATTTTAGGCATTGGAAGGACTTATATTAAACCTGTTTATATTGATGGACAATTTAAACCTAGAACAATGTTGCCTTTATCTCTCTCTTACGATCATAGAATTATTGACGGTGCCGAGGGTTCAAGATTTAATAATGAATTAAAAAATAACCTTGGTAAAAACTTTGCCTACAAATTAGCTAAGCAATGATTAAAAATTTTAAACTTTTAAATAATAAAACTATATTTTACTTTAATGACAACAAATTTGAAACATTTCCTAATATTTGGTTAAGAGATCATATTAAAAATAAAGAAAACTGGGATTTTAAAACCAATCAAAGAATAACTTATACCGCAAATTTAGACATTAATATAAAAGTTAAAAAAGCAAAATTATTAAAAAAAGGGAAATTCATTGAAATATTATGGTCTGATGAAAATAAACCAACCAAATATTCATATGAATTTTTAAAAAAAAATTCTTTAAAAAAAGAAGAAACTAAAAGTGATACTCAATTTTGGAAAGATAAAGACATAAAAAATCAAATTTTCATTAACTATAAGCAATTACAAACTAAAGTTGGATTTAAAAATTTATTAAAAAAAATCCACATATATGGTTTTGCAGTCGTAAGAAATTGTTCAAAGAATTTAAACTCTGTTGAATATATAGCTAAAAAAATAGGTTATGTCAGAAATTCAATTTTTGGAGGATTGTGGACTTTTGAATCAAATAATAAAAAAGCAGACAGTGCATATTCAAACCAAGAACTGAGACCACATACAGACTCTACATATAGTAATGATGCTCCGGGTTTACAATTACTGCTTTGTTGTAAGTATGATGCTAAAGGTGGAGATTCTATAATTGTAGATGGATTTAAATTGGCAAATGAAATCAAACAAAAATATAAAAAACATTTTAAAACTTTAACAAATACAAAAGTTAAAGGTTCTTATATTGGTGATGGTGTTCGCCTTGAAGCAAAAAGACCAATAATAAAATTAAATGAAAAAAATAATTTTGATCAAATTAGTTTTAACAATTATGATAGAGCTCCTTTTAGAGAAACTAATAAGAAAACAATTAATTTTTATAAAGCAATTAAAGTATTTGATACGATGGCAAACCAAAAGCAATATCAGTGGAGGCATATTTTAAAACCTGGTGAATTACTAATTTTTAATAATTGGAGAGTAATGCATGGTAGAGGTGCATTTTCAGGTATAAGAAAAATGGCTGGTTGCTATATCAATAAAGAAGATTTTGATAGCTGTTGTAGAATGAATAATATTATCTAAATTTAATTAAATTAATGTCCAAAACTACATCGCTTATATGCGCTTTGATAACAACATTTATTTGGGGCACTGCTTTCATTGCTCAAGACACAGGCATGGACAATATTGGTCCATTAACATTTAATGCATCTAGATTTTTTGTTGGTTTTCTTACAGTCCTACCCATTGCTTTAATTTTAGAAAGAAAAAAAATTAATTATGAAATCAATTCTAATAAAAAATTATTTTTAAAATATTTATTTTTAATGGGTATATCATTATTTTTGGGCACTTACTTGCAGCAAGCCGCATTACAATACACGAATATAGCTAATGCAGCTTTTTTTACAGTTTTTTACGTTCCATTAGTTCCAATTTTATTATTTTTTATTTATTCTATTAAAGTCCATTGGAGTCTGTGGCCTTCAATAGGTTTATGTATAATAGGTGTTTACCTATTAAGTGATTTTTCAAACTCAGAAATTATGATAGGTGATGCTTTAGTTATTCTATGCTCACTATTTTGGGCACTACATATAATTTTCGCTGGAAAATTTATGGAGAAATTTAATATACCGATTTTTTATGCAGCATTACAAGCAGCTCTTGTTTTTGTTTTATCTCTTCTATTTGCCTTTATTTTAGAGGAAGTAGTTATTACAAAAATTTTAACTGAATACAGTTCAATATTATATGCAGGAGTATTATCTGGAGGAATTGCTTTTACTTTACAAATGTTTGCACAAAAAAATATTGAAGAAGCTCCTGCAGCAATAATTTACTCCCTTGAAGGCGTCTTTGCAACAATTGCTGGATGGATTATTTTAAGTCAAGTTCTTAACATAAATAATATTATAGGATGCATATTAATTCTTATTGCTGTAATATTTTCTCAAGTTGCTCCAACTTCAAAAAAATTATAAGTATATAATCAAAAAAAGAATAATACTTAAAACTATTCTATAAATAACAAAAAAATTTAAACTAAACATTTTAACATAAATAAGAAAATATTTAATTGTAAAATAAGAAAATAAAAATGAAGCTAAAGTAGAAAAAATAAAAATAGTATCAAAATTTATTTGATCATCAATAACATCTTTAAATCCCAAAACACTTGCACCTGATAAAGCTGGAATAGACAAATAAAAAGCTATCTTCGATGATTCAACTCTATCAAATTTTAAAAATCTTGAAGCTGTAATTACTATTCCTGATCTACTGACTCCTGGAATAATAGCTAAAATCTGAAATAACCCTATTATAATAATACTTTTAATATTTAATTCTGAAGAAATTTTATTTTTCAGTTCAAACTTATCTGAAAAGTATAATAAAATTCCAAAAATCAAAGTTGTCCAGGCGACAACTTTTAAGTTTCTAAATTGATCAATTAAATTTGTGGAGTAAAAAATATAACCAAAAATAACCAATGGTATTGACCCAAGAATTATTAGTAGAAATATATTTTTATTATTAATGATATTTATTAACTCTTTTCTAAAATATAAAATAATTGCTAACAAAGAACCTAAATGCAGACTAATATCTAATTGTAGGTTGCTAATATTGAAGTCACTTAATCTTGATATAATTAAAAGATGCGCAGAAGAGCTAACTGGAATAAACTCAGATATTCCTTGAATAATTGATAAAATTAGCGTCTCTACATATTTTGAAATCATTAGATCCAATACTTCATAATGAAATTGTAACCAAATTAAAGCAATTACATATTTGCATATCATCTATGCATAATAAGAAAAAACCTCTGATTTACTTAAGTTTTGTGAAATATTAGTCAATATTTATGACCTTGTAATTGTTTATTATTAAATTTTTATCGTATATACAGCGTCCACCATGTCAGAAAAAATGCTTAAGTTTGTTGATATAGGTCAACAAAATCCACCTAAAAGAGATATATCAGACCGAAAAGAGGATTTTGATGAAATATATAAAGAATTTCTTAAAGATAGAGCTGTTCAACAATCAAGCAGATGTTCCCAATGTGGAGTACCATTTTGCCAAGTTCATTGTCCATTAAGTAACAATATACCAGATTGGCTTAAACTAACTGCTGAGGGAAGGTATGAGGAAGCTTATCAATTGTCACAAAGCACAAACAACATGCCAGAAGTTTGTGGAAGAATTTGCCCCCAGGATAGGCTGTGTGAAGGAAATTGTGTAATAGAGCAATCGGGTCACGGAACAGTAACTATTGGATCAATAGAAAAATATATTACAGAGAAAGCTTGGGAAAATGGTTGGGTTAAACCAATTGAGATAAATAGTGAAAAAAATGAGAGTGTAGGAATTATAGGTTCTGGACCTGCTGGACTTGCTTGTGGAGAACAACTCAGAAAAAAAGGATATAAGGTAACAATATATGATCGTTATGACAGAGCTGGAGGGTTACTAATTTACGGTATCCCAGGATTTAAATTAGAAAAGCATGTTGTTCAAAGAAGAATAAAACTTTTAGAAGAAAGTGGAATTAGATTTGTCTTAAACTTTGAAGTTGGAAAAGACTCCAGCTTGACGGAGTTAAGAGAAAAACATGATGCAATTTTAATAGCTACAGGAGTTTATAAAGCTAGAGAAGTTAATCTACCTGGTAACGATTTGAGTAATATTTTCCCTGCAATGGAATTTTTGACAGCATCAAATAAAAAAGGACTAGGTGATAAAGTTGAGCTGTTTGATAACGGAACTTTAAATGCTGAAGGCAAAGATGTTGTAGTAATTGGAGGTGGTGACACAGCAATGGACTGCTTAAGGACTTCAGTGAGACAGAATGCTAAATCTGTAAAATGTTTATATAGAAGAGATAGAGAAAATATGCCAGGATCAGCAAGAGAAGTTGGTAATGCAGAAGAAGAAGGTGTTGAATTCATTTGGTTAACAAGCCCTAAAGAGTTTAAGGGAACAAATAAAATTGAAAGTGTAGTTGTTAATAAAATGAAATTGGGTGAGCCAGATGATAGCGGTAGAAGAAAACCAGTTGTTGAGGAAAATTCAGATTTTGAAATTAAAGCTGATCTTGTAATCAAAGCACTTGGATTTGATCCAGAAGATCTTCCAAAATTATTTAATGAAGAAAAATTAAAAGTATCAAGATGGGGAACAATAAAAGCGGATTTTGATACAATGGAAACTAGTATAGAGGGAGTTTTTGCAGCTGGAGATATAGTTCGTGGAGCATCCTTAGTGGTTTGGGGCATTAAAGACGGAAGAGATGCCGCAACATCAATTGACAATTATTTACAAAGTAAACAAAAACTTAGAGTTGCTTAATGAAATTAAGAAATAAAAATTTAAAAATTTTAAAAAGTAATCATGTTTACTCAGAAGAAATGGAACATGATGCATGTGGCGTAGGATTAGTAGCATCTACCGAAGGTCTAAAATCAAGAAAAGTCGTAGAATATGGAATAGATGCCTTAAAAGCTGTTTGGCATAGGGGTGCAATCGATGCAGACGGAAAAACAGGAGATGGTGCTGGAATCCATATTGAAATTCCTAAAGATTTCTTTGAGGAAAAAATTGAAGTCACAGGTCATAAACATGATAATTCTGAACTATGTGTGGGTATGATTTTCTTACCAAGAAATGATTATAGCGCTCAAGAGCAATGCAGAACTATTGTTGAAAGCGAACTAACAAAGAGAAATTTTAGCATCTATGGCTGGAGACAAGTTCCTGTTGATCCCTCTGTCTTAGGAGAAAAAGCTGAACAAACAAGACCTGAAATTACTCAAGTATTGTTCACATACGATGACAAAAAAGTTGTTAATAAATCTTTGGAACAAAAATTGTATGAAACTAGAAGAGTAATTGAAAAAGAAGCTCTCAATAATCAATTAAATAATTTTTATATATGTTCATTTAGTTCTAAATCTATAATTTATAAAGGAATGTTTTTAGCAGAAGCTTTGTCAGATTTTTATACTGACTTAAAAGATGAAAGATTTATATCTAGGTATGCAATATTTCACCAAAGATTTTCAACTAATACTGCGCCAAGTTGGGACTTAGCGCAACCATTTAGATCTATAGCGCATAATGGTGAAATAAATACTCTTAAAGGAAATGTAAATTGGATGAAAGTCCACGAAGAAGAGATGTTTAGTCCTGTTTTCGAAGATATAGAGAATCTTAAGCCTGTAATACCAGCTGGAAATTCTGACTCTGCATCATTAGATAATGTTTTTGAGTTATTAAATATTTCTGGACAGCCGGCTCCTCTAGCAAAATTAATGTTAATACCAGACGCTTGGTCAAAAAAAAATAAGGTGTTAAAAAAAGATCATCAACAACTATTCAATTTTTTAAATAGTACCATGGAGCCTTGGGATGGACCAGCTGCTATAGCTGCAACAGATAATGAATGGGTAATTGTTGCAACCGACAGAAACGGATTAAGACCACTTAGATATACAGTGACAAGAGACAAACTTCTTTTTGCAGGAAGTGAAACAGGAATGATAGATTTAAATGAGAAAAAAATTGTATCTAAAGGAAGATTAGGACCTGGAGAAATATTAGGAGTAAGAATAGAAAAAGGCAAAGTATATTCAAACGATGAAATAAAAAACTACCTTTCAAAAGAATATAAGCATTACAACAATCAGATTATTGATCTTGATAAAAAATTAGAGGCAGAAACTGAAAAAGTAGAGCTAGAAGGCCAAAGTTTGAGAAATTTTCAACATTGTTTTGGATATAGCATAGAAGATTTAGAATTAATTCTTCATCCAATGGCAGAAGATGCTAAAGAAGCAACAGGCTCAATGGGTGATGACACGCCTTTAGCAGTTTTATCTGACAAATATAGACCACTATATCATTACTTTAGACAAAACTTTAGTCAGGTTACAAATCCACCAATAGACTCTCTAAGAGAAAATAAAGTTATGAGTTTAAAGACAAGATTTGGAAACCTTGGTAATATTTTAGATTTTAGTAAATTAACTAAAGATAATATTTATGTCTTAAATAGTCCAATATTATCAAATGCACAATTTGAAAAATTTTTGAAATTCTTTGGAAATAATAATAAAGTTTTAGATTGTACATTCAGCAAAGATGATGATTTAGAGACATCAATAAATTTACTCAAAGTTAAATCTGAACAAGCTGTTAGAGAGGGAATTAAACAAATAATATTATCAGATAAAAATATTTCAGAAAATAGAATGCCAATGCCGATGCTTTTATGTATAGGGGCAATAAATACACACTTAGTTAAATTAGGTTTAAGAGGTTATGTTTCTATTAATGTTCAAACTGGAGACGCTTTAGATACTCACTCTTTTGCAACATTAATTGGTGTTGGTGCTACTACAGTGAACCCTTATTTAGCTTTTGATAGCTTATATCAAAGACATTCTAAGAAATTATTTGGAAATTTCACTTTTGATGAATGTATTTCAAGATACATTAAATCAGTCAATCTCGGTCTTCTTAAAATAATGTCTAAAATGGGAATTTCTGTTTTAAGTTCTTACAGAGGCGGATGTAATTTTGAAACTGTGGGACTAAGCAGAACAATTGTGAAAGATTACTTTCCTGGGATGTTATCAAAGATTTCTGGAATTGGTTTAAAAGGAATAGAAAAGAAAATTAGAACTATACACGAAGAAGCATTTTTCAATAATTCAAATATTTTACCTATTGGAGGTATTTACAGATATAGAAAAAATGGCGAAACACATCAGTATCAAGGTAAACTAATTCATTTACTACAAACTGCGGTTGGACAAGGATCCTATGAAATATATAAAAAATATACAAAAGGTATTTATAATCTAAATCCAATAAGTTTAAGAGATTTAGTAGATTTTAAATCTAAAAATCCTATCGATATATCTAATGTTGAGCCTGCATCCAATATATTAAAAAGATTTGGAAGTGGAAGTATGTCTCATGGAGCTTTATCTAAAGAAGCACATGAAACTCTTGCTGTTGGCATGAACAGAATTAAAGGTGCATCTTGTAGTGGTGAAGGTGGAGAAGATGAAAAAAGATTTAAGATTATGGATAATGGAGATAGTGCAAATTCAAGGGTTAAACAAATTGCATCAGCTAGATTTGGAGTAACCATTAATTACTTAAATAATTGTAATGAGATTGAAATCAAAATTGCACAGGGCGCTAAACCAGGTGAAGGTGGACAATTACCAGGTTTTAAAGTAACGGATGAAATTGCGAGATTGAGACACTCCACACCAGGAGTTACTTTAATATCACCTCCACCACATCATGATATTTACTCAATAGAAGATCTAGCTCAATTAATTTATGATTTAAAACAAATAAATCCTAAGGCTAGGGTTGGAGTTAAATTAGTTGCTTCATCAGGAATTGGAACTATAGCTGCTGGAGTTGCAAAAGCTAAAGCAGACATAATTTTAATCTCAGGGCACTCAGGAGGTACAGGAGCCACTCCACAGACTAGCGTTAAATATGTTGGAGTCCCTTGGGAAATGGGATTAACAGAAGCAAATCAGGTATTGACTTTAAATAACTTGAGACATCAAGTGACGCTTAGAACTGACGGTGGAATAAAAACAGGAAGAGACGTTGTAATTGCAGCCATGATGGGGGCAGAAGAATTTGGCGTAGCAACAACTGCTTTAGTAGCAATGGGATGTATAATGGTCAGACAATGTCATTCAAATACATGTCCAGTGGGTGTTTGCACACAAGATGATAAATTAAGAGAGAAATTCACTGGAACTCCTGAAAAAGTAGTAAACCTTTTTACATTTATAGCAGAGGAAGTAAGAGAAATACTTGCTGATCTAGGTTTCAAATCTTTAAATGAAGTAATTGGAAGAACTGACTTGCTAAGACAAGTAAGCAAAGGATCGCCAAACTTAGATGATCTAGATTTAAATCCTCTTTTTGTTCAGGCGGATCCTGGAAAAAATAAAAGATATTGTGAGAAACCTGAAATTAATTCTGTTCCAGATACTTTAGATCAAAAATTATGGTTAGAAATAGAAGACAAAATAGATAAAAAAGAAAAAATAAATCAAGAATTTGAAATTCAAAATACCGATAGAGCAGTTGGTACTAGAATTTCTTATCATTTGTACAAAAAATTTGGAAATAACAATCTTGATGAAAATTCGATCGAATTAAATTTTAAAGGTTCAGCAGGCCAATCCTTTGGTGCTTTTGCTATTAAAGGATTAAAACTAATTCTAAAAGGGGATGCAAATGATTATGTTGCCAAAGGATTATCAGGTGGAACTATTGTTATTAAATTACAAGATGAAAGCAACCTTGTTTCAAATGAAAATACTATTATTGGAAATACTGTTTTGTATGGAGCTACTTCAGGAAAATTATTAGCTGCAGGACAAGCAGGAGAGAGATTTGCTGTTAGAAATTCAGGTGCAACTGCAGTAGTAGAAGGTTGTGATTCAAATGGTTGTGAATACATGACAGGCGGAAACATCATTATATTAGGAGATATTGGCGATAATTTTGGAGCTGGCATGACAGGAGGTATGGCATTTATTTATGACCCTGAAAATAAATTTGATAAAAAAGTAAATCCTGAAAGTGTAGTTTGGCAAACTCCAGAAACTAAATTTTGGATTGAGCATCTAAGGAAATTAATTCAAGATCATGCGATAGAAACAAATTCAACAATCTCGAAAAAAATTGTTGAGAATTTTGAAAATGAAATAAATAATTTCGTCCAAGTTTGTCCAAAAGAAATGTTAGATAAGTTAGAAAATCCTATATCAAACAAAAAATTAGTCGGTCAAGCTAGTTAGTATTTTTAATAATATTATCTAACTCTTTACAAATAATATTTAGATTTTTTTTTGACGAGAGACTATGGTCACCCTTCTTAATTATATTTAATTTTTTTTTTGCTTTGCTGAAGATTTTTAAGACTTCTCTTGAGTATTTAATTGGTACAACTTCATCTTTTTGACCATGAACCATAGTAACAGGTATTTTCATTGAAATATTAACATTCAAAACTTTATTTTGTTTTTTTCTTCCATCTTTAATTAATTGATTAGTTATGAGATACTCATACCCACCATTTTTAATTTTACTAATACCTTTTTTGATAATTTCACTCTTTGTCTTTTTTGAAAATTTTTTCCACATTATTCTTGTTAAAAATTCTGGGGCAGAGCCAATTCCCATAAAGCCTTTAATCTGTTTCTTAATTGATTTAAATAATAATAAGGAAATCCAAGCACCCATACTAGAACCTATTAAAATTATATCATTTTTTTTAACTATATTCTTAATAGTCTGTTTTGCATCATTTGCCCAAATGGAAATATTACCTTTTGTAAACTCACCTGAAGATTTTCCGTATCCAGAATATTCTAGTGCCAAAAAACCCAATTTATTTTTTTTAGCATAGTTTAAAAATCTTTTAGGTTTATCTCCTTCTATATCGGATGCAAAACCTGGTAAAAATATAATATAAAGATTTTTCTTATAATAATTGCTTATATATCTTAGTTTTTTTGTTTTAGAAATTTTTAGAAATTTAAATTTTTTCATATAAAGTATTAAAATTGATTTGAAATATTATAACTCTACCATATGCATCCAAAATTGAAAGTTCTGCAAGTTATACCAAAACTTGGATACGGTGGCGCAGAAACAGGTTGTTATGATATCGCACACTATCTATATGAAAATGATTGTAAATCTTTTTTAATTTGCAACGGTGGTGAATTAACAAAGTTTATAGATAAAAAAAAAGTTAAATATATATGGTTACCTGTTAATTCCAAAAACCCCATTTTGGTTTTTTTTAATTCAATAATTATTTCTTTAATAATTTTATTTTATGGAATTAATATTGTCCACGCGAGAAGTAGAGCACCTGCATGGTCTTGTTTGCTAGCTACCAAAATCACACGACGTAAATTTGTAACTACATTTCATGGAACATATAATTTTAAAAGTAAATTAAAAAAATTATATAATTCTGTAATGTTGAGATCAGATTTAATTATTGCTGGGTCTAATTTTATATTTTCACATATTAAAGAAAACTACTCTGAATACCTTAATGATAAAAAAAAATTCTTGGTGATATTTAGAGGTATTAATACTGATTATTTTGATCCATCAACTACTATAGAAACAGAGGAAGATGAATTATTTAAATCATGGGGACTTAAAATTGAGAGAAAAACTGTCCTATTGCCCGGAAGATTAACAGAATGGAAAGGCCAAGAAATGTTTTTAGATGCTATTAATAAAGTAAATATTAATTTAGGACACGAGGTATTTAATGTAATTATCCTTGGGAGCGATCAAGGAAGAGAACTTTACAAAAAGAAACTTATTAGGTTAGTTGAACAGTACAGATTAACTAGCCAAGTAAAATTTATAGATCATTGTAAAAATATGCCTCTAGCTTACAAAGTTTCAGACATTATAGTTTCTTCATCTATAGAACCAGAAGCCTTTGGAAGAATATCTGTTGAGGCTCAGGCAATGAAAAAACCAATTATTGCAAGTAATATTGGGGGATCAAAAGAGACTATAAATGAAAATAAAACAGGATTTTTATTTGAAGCAAATAACTCTGACGATCTTTCAAAAAAATTAATAGAAATTATGAATTTAGATGAACAGACTATCAAGCAAATGGGCATAGAAGGTAGAAAAAATGTCGTTTCAAAATTTAATGTTGAAAAAATGTGTTTTTCTACTTATTCAGAGTATAAAAAATTAATAAACTAATGCCAAATATTACATTACCTGATGGAAAAAAATTAAACTTTGAAAAAAATATAACAGGCACAGAGGTTGCTGAAAAAATTAGCAAGTCTTTAGGTAAGCAAGCTTTGGTGATGAGCATAAACGGTGAACTTAAAGATTTATATACTGTTATTGATCAAGATTGTTCTATTGAAATATTTACAGCTAAAGATCCTGAGGGTTTAGAAGTCATTAGACATGACACTGCACATGTAATGGCTATGGCCGTTCAAGAACTATACCCAGGCACACAGGTAACAATTGGGCCAGTTATAGAAAATGGATTTTACTATGATTTTGCAAGAAAAGAGCCTTTTACTAGTGATGATTTAAAAAAAATTGAAAAAAAAATGTCAGAGATAATAGATAAAGATGTAAAAACAAGAAAAGAAGTTTGGGAGAGAGATAAAGCAATAAGTCATTTTAAAAAAATTGGAGAAAAATACAAAGCTGAGATAATTGAGAGCATTCCTAAAAACGAAGAACTTACGGTTTATCATCATGGCGAAACATGGCATGATTTATGTAGAGGTCCACATTTAGTATCTTCTGGTAAAATAGGTAAGGCTTTTAAACTGACAAAAGTATCTGGAGCTTATTGGCGTGGTGACTCTAATAATGAAATGCTTCAAAGAATATATGGTACTAGTTGGGCAACTCAAAAAGAATTAGACCTTTACCTTCAGAGAATTGAGGAAGCAGAAAAAAGAGATCATAGAAAAATTGGAAAAGAGATGGATTTATTTCATTTTAGAGAAGAAAGTCCTGGATCTGTGTTTTGGCACCAGAAAGGATGGAATTTGTTCCAAAAATTAGTTTCTTATATGAGAATGAAACAAGATCACGATGGTTACAAAGAGATAAATACGCCAGAAATACTTGATAGATCTTTGTGGGAAAAATCTGGCCATTGGGAAAAATTTGGAGCTAATATGTATACTTCAACTACACCAGATGAAAAAGTATTTGCAATTAAACCTATGAATTGTCCTGGGTGTGTTCAAGTATTCAATCAAGGACTTAAAAGTTATAGAGACTTACCTTTAAAGATGTCAGAATTTGGAAAAGTTCATAGATATGAACCATCAGGTGCATTGCATGGATTATTACGTGTAAGAGCCTTTACTCAAGATGATGCACATATTTTTTGTACAGAAGAACAAATTACCGAAGAATGTTTGAGTGTTACAAATTTAATTTTAGAAATTTATAAAGATCTTGGTTTTGAAGATGTTATTTTAAAATATTCAGATAGACCAGATTTAAGAGTTGGCGACGATAAAGTTTGGGATAAATCAGAGTCTGCGTTGTTAGAGGCAATCAAAGCGACAAAGCTAGAGTACTCAATTAATAAAGGTGAGGGTGCATTTTATGGACCAAAAATTGAATTTGTTTTAAGAGATGCAATAGGTAGAGATTGGCAGTGTGGAACCTTGCAAGTAGATTTAAATTTACCAGGTAGATTAGGAGCTTCTTTTGTTGATAAAGACGGAATTAAAAAAGTACCTGTAATGTTACACAGAGCATTATTTGGATCTTTAGAAAGGTTCATTGGTATCCTTATAGAGAATTATGCGGGCAAGCTGCCATTTTGGATATCACCTTTACAGGCAGTAGTTATTCCAATCTCTAGTGATTTTGATGAATATGCTAAAAGTGTAGCTAAGGAATTAAAACGGATTGGTTTGATTGTCGAGGTAGATCTTAAAAATCACAATTTAAATTATAAAATAAGAGATCATTCTTTAACAAAAGTACCAATGTTATTGATTTGTGGAAAAAAAGAAGTTGACTCCAACAGTGTAACTATTAGAAGATTGGATTCTAATAAACAAGAAAATATGGCTTTGAAAGAATTTATAAAAAAATACTCCGATCTAAATAAAGCCCCTTCAATCTAAGTGGCAGATTTTAAACAAAATTATTTTCAAAAAAGAACAAAAGCAAGAGGCCCAAGGTCTAACAACAGGATTACATCAAATGAAGTTCAAGTTATTGCAAGTGATGGAGAAAATTTAGGAATTTTAAATTTAAATGAAGCTATCAATAAAGCAAAAAATGAAGGATTAGATTTAATTGAAATTGCTCCGAATGCAAAACCCCCTGTCTGTAAAATTATGGACATGGGTAAATATAAATACGACGCACAAAAAAAAGCTAACAAAGCAAAAAAAAAACAAAAGAAAATTGAATTAAAAGAAATAAAATTAAGGCCAGTTACTGAAGTTCATGACTACACTTTCAAAATTAAAAATGCTCAGAAATTTTTGGCAAAAGGTGATAAAGTCAAATTTACAATAAGATTCAAAGGGAGAGAGTTGCAACATTCAAATCTTGGCAATGAATTAATGGATAAAATTAAGGCAGACATGGAGACTATTGGGAAGGTAGAGCTTCAGCCAAAATTTGATGGAAAGCAAATGATTATGGTAATCCAGCCTTTATAAGCCATATTTCTAGTTGTAAATTTAATTTAATATTTGTATAACCCCGAAAATTATGCCTAAGTTAAAAACAAAAAGTTCAGCTAAAAAAAGATTTAAAATCTCAGCTAAAGGTAAGGTTATTACCCCACAGGCTGGAAAAAGACACGGCATGATTAAAAGAACGAATTCACAAATTAGAAAACAAAGAGGCACAACTGTTTTATCCAAACAAGATGGTAAGATAGTAAAATCTTATATGCCTTACAGCTTAAGAGGATAAAATGGCAAGAGTTAAAAGAGGAGTTACAAGCAGAGCTAAACACAAAAAAGTTTTAAAAGCTGTTAAAGGTCAGTGGGGCAGAAGAAAAAATACCATAAGAGTTGCAAGACAAGCAATGGAAAAAGCTATGCAGTATGCTTATAGAGATAGAAGAAATAAAAAAAGGGATTTCAAATCACTGTGGATACAAAGAATTAATGCTGGTGTCAGATCTGAAGGTATAACATATTCAAAGTTTATTAATGGTTTAAGCAAATCAGGAATTAAATTAGATAGAAAAATTCTTGCAGAAATTGCTTACGATAACCCCGAAGCATTCAAAACTATAGTTAAAAGGGCTCAAGCAGCATTAAATTAATCAAGACTATTGTTTTTCTTCCTTTAACAAATATTCTATTAAAATGTCTGATATTAAAAAAATAAAAGATGATTATATCGATAAGCTTAATACAGAAAATAACATTGAAAAAGTAAATAACATCAAATCAGAACTATTTGGAAAAAATGGAATTATATCGAACGAATTTAAAAAATTAGGTTCGATTTCTGTAGAGGAGAGAAAAAAATTAGCCTCAGATTTAAATAATATTAAAGATGAACTTCAAAATAAAATATCAATCAAAATTCAAGAAATTGAAACTAAAGAAATTAATTTAAAGCTTGAGAAAGAAAAAATTGATGTAACTCTTCCAGAAAGAAATATTGAAATTGGTAAAATTCATCCAGTCTCCCAGGTAATAGATGAAATTTCATCTATATTTTCTGAAATAGGATTTAGTGTTGAGGAAGGCCCAGATGTAGAAAATGAATATAATAATTTTACAGCATTAAATACACCAGATAACCATCCAGCTAGAGATATGCATGATACTTTTTATCTTGATAATAATAAGGAATTACTTTTGAGAACTCACACATCTCCAGTTCAGGTAAGAACTATGCTAAAAGGTAAACCTCCTTTTAAAATTATTGCTCCAGGACGAACTTACAGATCAGATAGTGATCAAACCCATGCTCCGATGTTTCATCAAGTTGAGGGACTTCATATAGATAAGAATATAAATATGGGACATTTAAAAGGATGTTTAAATTATTTTATTAAGGAGTTTTTTGAAGTTGATAAAATTAAAATGAGATTCAGGCCAAGTCATTTTCCATTTACGGAACCTTCAGCAGAAGTGGATATAGGATATGAAATTAAAAATGGAAAGATAGTAATTGGTGAAGGTAATAAATGGTTAGAAATTCTAGGCTGTGGGATGGTTCATCCAAATGTTTTAAAAAATGTAAAAGTTAATCCAAGTAAATATCAAGGATATGCCTTTGGAATTGGCATAGACAGACTTGGAATGTTAAAATATGGAATTAATGATTTAAGAGCCTTTTTTGAGACTGATTATAGATGGTTAAGTCACTTTGGCTTTGATCCATTGGATGTCCCTTCAAATTATAGAGGACTAAGTAGATGAAGTTCACAGTTGACTGGTTAAAAAACCATCTTGATACAAAATTTAACAATAATCAAATAATGGATAAATTAACTAATATTGGTCTAGAAGTAGAAAGTTTTGAGAGTACTACATCTGAATTAGATACATTTATTGTTGCAAAAATTATAAATGCCAAAACTCATCCAAATGCAGATAGATTGAAGTTATGTGATGTTGATATAGGTAGCGACAAAACAATTGAAGTAGTATGTGGAGCCCCAAATGCAAAAAATGGTCTTTTGACTGTTTATGCACCTCCAGGATCAATTATTCCTAAAAATCGGATGAAACTATCTGTAAGTAAAATAAGAGGTGTAACATCATATGGAATGCTTTGTTCTGAGTCAGAATTACTATTATCCAATGAAAGTGATGGAATTATAGAATTAAACAACAAATATGCAAATAAAATTGGAGAAAAATATTTTAAAAACACTTCTGAAAAAGTAATAGATTTATCAATTACGCCTAATAGACCAGATTGTTTAGGTGTAAGAGGAATTGCTAGAGATTTATCTGCTGCTGGTGCTGGTAAATTAAAAATTAATAAAAAATCCAATTTAAAATATAGAGGTAATCAAAATATAAATGTAACAATAAAAAAAGAAAAAGCTCAAGGATGCACAATATTTGGAAGTTGTTTAATAAAAGGTGTAACAAATAAAGAGAGTCCAAAATGGCTAAAAGATAAAATTCTGTCTTTAGGACAAAAACCAATATCTGCGATAGTTGATATTACTAATTATGTAATGTTTGATTTAAATAGACCATTACACGCTTATGATGCAGATAAAATAGATAATGAAATTATTGTTAGAAGTTCTTCTAAAGGAGAAAGCTTCGAAGCCTTAGATAATAAAAAATATATTTTAGAAAATGATATGTGTGTTATTTCTGACAGATCTGGAGTCCTTGGTCTTGGCGGCATAATTGGTGGGACAAGATCTGGAACAGAATATTCTACTAAAAACATATTATTAGAATCTGCTTATTTTTTACCGCGTTCAATAAGAAAAACCTCTAAACAATTAAATATAGATACAGATGCAAAATTCAGATTCGAAAGAGGCATAGATCCCCTTTCAATTGAAGAAGGATTAATAAAAGCTTCTGAGATAATAAAACAAATTTGTGGAGGTGAAATAAGCAATTTAGATGTAAAAAAAATTGAAACTTATAAAAAAACAACAATAAATTTTGATCCATTTCTTTTTGAAAAAACGACTGGATTTAATGTTGAAAATAAAGAATTAATCAAAATACTAGAAAAGCTAGGTTTTAATGTATCTAAAAATAAAAAAATTTTAAAACTAGCAATACCTTCATGGAGACCTGATATAACTCAACCAATAGATATTGTTGAAGAAATAGTGAGAATAAAAGGTTATGAACATATTAATACTTCAGAACCTGTTAAGACAAGATTAAAGCCAACACTTAATTATCATCAGAAATTATTTCATTTTTTACAAAGATCTGTCGCATCCAAAGGTTATTTAGAGACTGTGACATGGTCATTTACTGACTCTAAAATTAATCAATTATTTAAAGAAAATGATGAAGAAATACCAATTGTAAATCCGATTAGTTCAGATCTAAATGTTTTAAGAAATTCTATTTTTCCAAATTTATTGTTTTATTTGAAGAAAAATTTAGATAGAGGATTTAAAGATATTTCTTTATTTGAAATTGGTCCAGCTTTTAAAGGAAAAAATCCTGGAGATCAACTTACAGTGATAGGTGCCGTAAGAGCAGGAAAGGTTTCAAGATTGTCTTGGAATGATAAAGAGAGAATTGTAGATACATTCGATGTAAAAAAAGATTTAATACAAACTCTTTGTGAAGCAGGGATTAATAAAGATGATATCTTTATAGATGATAGAACTCCTACTTACTATCACCCAGGAAAATCTGGAGGAGTGTACCAAAATAAAAACGAAAAAAATGCTGTTGCATATTTTGGTGAAATACATCCAAACTTAATAAAAAAATTAGATATAAAAACAGAAGGTTTAGTAATATTTGAAATTTGTCTTGATTATATAAAAGAGTCAAAACAAAAGATAAAAGATCTAAAATCTGAATATAAATTTTCTGATTTCCAAAAATCAGAGAGAGATTTTGCATTTATTATTAATAAAAATTTTAAATCTCAAGAATTAGTTAATATAATTAAATCTGTTGACAACAAATTAATTCAGTCAGTAAGAGTATTTGATGTATTCGAGGGAGAAAATATACCAGAGGGAAAAAAATCTATAGCTGTCAATGTAACTATTCAGTCAGATGAAAAAACATTAAATGAAAATGACCTGGACAAAATTAATAAACTAATTATCTCTTCGGTTGAGTCAAAGTCTGGCGCAAAAATTAGATCCTAAAAATGGGTGATACAATAGACAACATTAGGAATTTTGCAATTATAGCTCATATAGATCATGGTAAATCAACTATAGCTGACAGAATAATTCATAAATGTGGAGGTTTGAGTGATAGAGAAATGAAATCTCAGGTGCTTGACTCCATGGATATAGAAAGAGAGAGGGGGATAACAATTAAAGCACAAACAGTTAAATTAAATTATAAAGCTAAAAATGGTAAAAATTATATTTTAAATATTATAGACACCCCAGGACATGTAGATTTTAGTTATGAAGTTAGTAGAAGCCTTTATGCGTGTGAGGGCTCAATATTAATTGTAGATAGTACTCAAGGGGTAGAAGCTCAAACGCTTGCAAATGTATATCAAGCGCTTGATATAAATCATGAGATTATTCCAGTATTAAATAAAATTGATCTACCAGCATCTGATCTTGAGAGAACAAATAATCAAATCGAGGATGTTATTGGGATAGATACATCTAATTCTGTTCCTTGCTCTGGAAAAACTGGACAAGGAATAGATGAAATTCTTGAGCAAATTATTAACTCTTTGCCTGGACCTAAAGGCGAAAAAAATAGCAAATTAAAATGTTTATTAGTTGATAGCTGGTATGACACGTATCTTGGAGTAGTTATATTAGTGAGAATTATAGACGGAAAACTAAAAAAAAATATGAAAATAAAAATGATGTCTACAAATCAAGAATATATTGTAGAAAAAGTTGGTGTTTTTACTCCTAAGGCAAAAGATGTAAGGGAACTTAATGCTGGAGAAATAGGTTTTATTACAACTGGTATTAAAATTTTATCAGAAACTAAAGTTGGAGACACTATATGCGATGCAGAAAACCCTCTCCAAGATGCATTACCAGGTTTCAAACCTAGTAAACCGGTAGTTTTTTGTGGTTTATTTCCTGTAGATAGTTCAGAATATCAAAAGTTAAAAGATGGACTTGCTAAATTACAATTAAATGATGCAAGTTTTTCTTATGAAGCAGAGTCATCATCTGCCTTAGGACTTGGTTTTAGATGTGGATTTTTAGGTCTCTTACATCTTGAAATAATCACAGAAAGGCTTGAAAGAGAATTTGATATTAATTTATTAACTACAACACCTGGCGTTGTTTATAAAGTTCACTTAAATAATGGTGAAATTATTGAACTTCAAAATCCCTCAAATTTGCCTGACCCTACTTATATAAAATTAATAGAAGAACCATGGATTAAAGCTACAATCATCACTCCAGATCAGTATTTGGGATCAATTATTAAGTTGTGTCAAAATAAAAGAGGTATACAAACTAATCTAAGTTATTCAGGAAATCGTGCAGTAATTAATTATGAGATACCTTTAAATGAAGTCGTATTTGATTTTAATGATCGTCTTAAATCTATGACAAGCGGTTATGCTAGTTTTGATTATGATATTATTGATCACAAAGAAGGAGATCTTGTAAAAATGAATATACTTGTAAACTCTGAACCTGTTGATGCTCTTGCAATGATGATACATAAAGATTTTGCTCAAACTACAGGTAGAGAAGTATGTGAAAAATTAAAAGATTTAATTCCAAGGCACAACTTTATGATACCAATCCAAGCTGCTATTGGTGGTAAAATTATTGCTAGAGAAACTATCAAAGGTTTTAAAAAAGATGTGTTAACAAAAATTCATGGAGGTGGAGCGACAGATAGAAAAAGAAAACTAATCGAAAAACAGAAAAAAGGTAAAGCTAGAGCTAAGCAATTTGGAAAAGTTGAGATTCCACAAGAGGCATTTATAGGTGTTCTAAGGATAAACAAAGAGTAGGTATTTTGGAGAGGTGGCCGAGCGGTTGAAGGCGCACGCTTGGAAAGCGTGTATAGGGGAAACTCTATCATGGGTTCGAATCCCATTCTCTCCGCCATATTTTAATTAGAAAATTGATCTTTTTAACGGGTTTTACTAAAATAGAAAAAAAATCTAAAAAACATCAAATAAATGTTGGTATTCAACACTTATTTAAGCATTTGCACCTCTACCATTTTTAAATTTTTTGTAAAAATGTTATAAAAATTTCTTCCATATTAAAAAATAATGACAAAAAATAATTCAAATAATTACCAAGCTGACTCCATAAAAGTCCTAAAAGGTTTAGAAGCTGTAAGAAAAAGACCAGGTATGTATATCGGTGACACTGATGATGGGACCGGATTACATCATATGGTTTACGAGGTTGTAGATAATTCTATTGATGAGGCTCTAGCAGGTTTTTGTAAAAAAATTGAAATAAGTATAAACGATGATAACTCTGTAACTGTGATTGATGATGGTAGAGGAATTCCCGTTGATATTCATAAGGGAGAAAAAAAATCAGCTGCCGAAGTTATAATGACACAGCTTCATGCTGGTGGTAAATTTGATCATAATTCTTATAAAGTTTCTGGAGGACTGCATGGAGTAGGCGTATCAGTTGTCAATGCTCTTTCCGAAAAATTAAAACTTACAATTAATAGAGACAATAAAAAATATTATATGGAATTCAAAAATGGAGATGCCAAAACTTCTTTAAAACAAGTTGGTAAATCAAAAACTAGCGGAACCGAAATTAATTTTGTTCCATCCAAAGATATATTTTCATCAATTAAATTTAGTTTTTCTATTTTAGAAAAAAGGATGAGAGAATTAGCTTTTTTAAATAAAGGCATAAAAATAGTTTTAAGTGATTTAAGACAAAAAAAATCAAAAGTATTAGAGTTTAAATTTGATGGAGGTATCAGTGAATTTGTACAATTCATTGATGAAAAAAAAGAAAGTTTAAAAAATAAAAATGAAAATGATCTTTTTAAAAAACCTATATACATAGAGGGTTTAAAAAATAATATTGACGTTCAGTGCTCCCTTAAATGGAATGCAGGGTACAGTGAAGATGTATTGCCTTATACTAATAATATTTATCAAAAAGACGGAGGAACACATCTTCTTGGATTTCGAAGTGCATTAACAAGAGTAGTAAATAAATACGCAAATGAACAAAACCTATTAAAAAAAAATAAAGTTTCTTTATCAGGCGATGATGTTAAAGAAGGATTAACTTCGGTTCTCTCTATCAAAATTCCTGACCCTAAATTTTCATCTCAAACAAAAGATAAATTAGTCTCGTCAGAAGTTAGAAATATTGTTGAAACTATCATTAACGAGAAGTTGTCTACTTGGTTTGATCAAAATCCGTCAATTTCAAAAATTATATTAACTAAAATTATCCAGGCTGCCGTAGCAAGAGATGTAGCTAGAAAGGCAAGAGAAAATGTGAGAAGAAAAGGAGCCTTAGAATTGACAGGATTGCCCGGAAAATTAGCCGATTGTCAAAATTCAAAGCAAGATGGCACTGAACTATTTATTGTAGAAGGTGATTCAGCGGGTGGTTCAGCCAAACAGGGCAGAAACCGAGAAAACCAAGCAGTTTTACCGCTTAGAGGAAAAATATTAAACACTTTTACAGATCTAAATGGATCTAAAAAGAATGGAAATTCCAATGATTTAAGAACTAAAAGCTTATCAAAGATGATTTCATCAAATGAAATAGTTACATTGATTAACGCACTTGGTCTTGATCCAAAAAATGAGGATATAGATCTCAAAGATTTAAGATACGGAAAAATAATAATAATGACAGATGCTGATGTTGATGGTTCACATATAAGAGCATTATTATTAACTTTTTTTAATAATAAACCATTTGATAAATTAATTGAATTTGGACATGTTTATCTTGCTCAGCCACCCTTATTTAAAATTAATAAAGGAACTAAAAGCATATATATCAAAGATGAAAACGAGCTTGAAAGTTATCTAATAAAAAATTCAAAGGATATTAAAAAATATAAAAAGAATTCTAAAGAATTTAATAATATTCTCCAACTTGAGAAGTCCAAACTTAATATTCAAAGATTTAAAGGACTTGGGGAGATGAACCCTGATGAATTATGGAATACAACTTTAAATCCTGAAACAAGAAATTTGTTACAAGTTCAATATTCAAAGAATAGTAAAAAAGATCAAGATTTGATACAAACCTTAATGGGTAACGATGTTTCATCAAGAAAAGATTTTATTGTTGAAAACGCAATAAATGTTTCAAACTTAGATATTTAGATGGATTTAAAAGAATCTGTCAAAACAGAATCATTAAATAAGTCTACTTATGTCAATTTAAGATGGATAGGAATTTTAGGTCAATTTATAACTATAAACACAGTAAAATTTGTTTTTAATTTTGAGTTCAATTTTATTTTATCTAATCTGATTATTTTTGTTGGAGTTTTAAGTAACTTATACTTAATGTCTTTTTATAAAAAACCAATACTTTCAAATGTAACCTCTTTTAATTTTTTATCTTTAGATATTCTTCAATTGAGTGCTTTACTCTACTTATCTGGAGGTATTTTAAATCCATTTTCAATATTTCTTTTGATACCAAGTGTATTTGCTGCATCAAATTTGAATATTAGAACAAATATTGCATTGATTTTTATTACTTTAGCATCGATTATATTTTTAACTTTCTATCATTCTGAAATGCCTAAACCATTAGATGAATATAGTATTAGCTTGTATTATTACTATGCAATTCCTCTAGCATTGATAATTGCATTATTTTTTTTGAACTATTTTGCATTTATTTTTGGACAAGAAACAAAACTTAGAAAACATGCATTAGATAAAATTCAAGAAGTAATTTCTAAGGAACACGAACTTGTTTCACTTGGGGGACAAGCCGCTGCTGCTGCTCATTCATTTGGCACTCCCCTGTCTACAATTAAAATTATTTCTCACGATTTATTTGATCAATTTAAGGACAATGACGATGTAAAAAAAGATCTCGAACTATTAATTAGTCAAGTTAATAGGTGTAACGATATTTTAAAAAAACTAACATTAAATCCTACTATAGAAGATGATTTTATTGACAAAAATAAAACGCTTTACGATTATATTAATGAGATAGTTAACTCATTCAAAGAAATTTCTAATAAGAATTTCAATATTGATAAAGAGCAAGATTCTAACTCGTTTGAAATACTAAAATCTGTTGAAATTGTTTATGGTTTGAGGAATTTTATTGGAAATGCTAATAAATTTTCAAATGAAAATATCTATATTGCCATCAAAAGCGACAGTCAAAAAAGTGAAATAACAATAGAGGATGATGGTACTGGTATACCAAAAGATATACTTAACAAAATTGGAGAGCCATATATTAAGACACTTAAACCTAAAGATAATAAAAAAACTGGATTAGGCCTAGGGATTTTTATAGGCAAAACTCTATTAGAAAAAAATTCTGCTAAAATAACAATTAGAAACTCAGAAACCAGAGGTGGAGCTGAAGTAAAAATAGAGTGGGAAAATAAAAATTTAAAAAAATTAGTGTAATTTTTTGTTATTTTCAAACAAACCACTAAGCTGACCAATCATTACATCCCCTAACTCTTGAACATCAGCTATTTTTATCGCTTTTTTGTAATATCTCGAAACGTCGTGGCCTATACCTATTGCAAGAATTTCGATATCACTTTTGTTTTCGATTAATTTTACAGTTTGCTTTAGATGTTTTTCCAAAAAATCACCCGAGTTAACGGATAATGTTGAATCATCAACTGGAGCTCCATCTGAAATAACCATAAGAATTTTTCTTTCTTCTTTTCTTTTTTTAAGTCTATTGAAAGCCCAAGTAATAGCTTCACCATCAATATTTTCTTTAAGCAAACCCTCTTTTAGCATTAAGCCTAAATTTTTTTTTGATTGTCTCCAGTGAGTATCAGCAGATTTATAAATTATATGTCTTAAGTCATTCAAACGTCCTGGATTTTTTAATTTCCCAAGTTTATTCCACTTTTCTCTACTCTTACCACCCTTCCAATTTTTTGTTGTAAAACCAAGAATTTCTACTTTAACCGAACATCTTTCTAGTGTTCTTGATAATATATCTGCACAAAGAGCTGCAATAGTAATTGGTCTCCCTCTCATCGATCCAGAATTATCTATGAGTAAAGTCACAACTGTATCTTTAAACTCTAAATCTTTCTCTTTTTTAAAAGAAAGAGAATTATATGGATCAATTATTATTCGTGGCAATTTTGAACTATCTAATAAACCCTCTTCAAGATCAAATTCCCAAGATCTATTTTGTTTTGCAAGTAACTGTCTTTGTAATTTATTCGCGAGTTTTGTTATTATGTCTTGGAAACTAGTTAGTTGTTGATCTAAATTTTTTCTTAGTTTAGAAATTTCATCAGAGTTTTCCAATGTTTCTGCTTTTGCAGTTTCATCAAATTCTGAAGTGTATATTTTATATTCTTTATTACTTATTCCTAAATTTTTTTTTTGAACAATATTTTCTATATCATTATTTTCAGCATCATCATTTCCTAGTTGTTCATCAAGTCTAAATTCATTCATTTCGTCAGAACTATCGACACCCTCATTGATACTGTCTTCTTCTTCTCTTTCCTGAGAGTCTCCACTGTCTGTTTTTTGATCATCTTTTGAATTGTTATTATCTTGATCATCTTCTTTCTGCTCTTCCTTTTTATTTTCTTCCTCCGACTCGAAGATTTCCATGCTCTGAAGAATTTCTGATATTTTGGAATTGTATATATCTTGATTCTCTGCATTTTCTTTTAAAAAATTTATGTGTTTATCTAAAGATTTTTCAAAATCATCTTTCCAATATGATAAAATTTTTTCAGCACTTTCTGATAAACTTATATTCATTAGTTTGTTAAGCATGTAATATTCAAAAGCTTCAGAAACATTAGATTCCTCTTTCTTTTTTATATTTTCAGATTTTGCCATACCAATCTTATTGTTATATTTAGCTATTAAATTTTTAGAAATTCCTCTCATCATTTGTGATCCTAAAAGTTCATATCTTATTTTTTCAGAAATTTTATACAGCGTATGGCAAGTAGGTGTTTTTGGAATATTTTGTTCCAATGTAGAATTATCAGAAAATTTTCTTCTTAATGCCTCCGAGTCTGCCTCAGCTCTTAATTTTATAAAGTTTTCTTTATCTTTTAAATTATCAAATTTAGAAATATTAAATTCTTTTAAATTTTTTTTGTCTTTTAATGGATATGTTTCTCCTGAAATGGCTTTAATCGTTGAATTTAAAGCTTGTTTAAATTGCTCTTTTATAAGATCATCTTTGTTCATTAAACCTGAATATTTATCATCGACTCTGGCAGTTCTTCTCCAAAACATCTTTGATAATATTCTGCGATTGTATTCTTTTCTACGTCATCACATTTATTTAAAAAAGTTACTCTGAACGCATAACCCACATCTTTAAATATTTCTGAATTTTCTGCCCAATGTAGTACCGTCCGAGGACTCATAACAGTTGAAATATCTCCAGCCATAAATCCTTTTCTAGTAAGTGTAGCAACTTTTATCATGTTTGTGACTTTCTCTTTACCTTTATTATTATCTAAAGATTTATTTTTTCCTAAAATAATTTCCATTTCTTTTTCCAAAGCTAAATAATTTAATGTTGTTACGATATTCCATCTATCCATTTGTCCCTGGTTTATTTGTTGTGTTCCATGATAGAGTCCAGTTGTGTCTCCTAAACCAACAGTATTTGAGGTTGCAAATAATCTGAAATATTTATTTTGCTTAATGACCTTATTCTTATCTAATAAAGTAAAATTTCCTTCAGCTTCCAAAACTCTTTGAATTACAAACATCACATCTGGTCTACCAGCATCATATTCATCAAATACTAAAGCTACTGGATTTTGTATCGACCAAGGAAGAATTCCCTCCTTGAATTCTGTCACTTGTTTTCCATCTTTGATTACAATTGAGTCTTTACCAATTAAATCTATTCTACTAACATGACTATCTAAGTTAATTCTGATACATGGCCAATTCAATCTGGCTGCAATTTGTTCTATATGTGTGGATTTACCTGTTCCATGATAACCTTGCACTAAGACTCTTTTGTTAAATGAAAATCCAGAGAGGATTGCTAAAGTTGTATCTTTATCAAATTTATAAGTTTTATCTATATCTGGCACATAATCAGTTTTTTTTGAAAATGCGTCCACTTCCATATCAGAATCTATACCGAATGTTTGTTTAATTGATAATTTAATATCCGGGGTCTGTTCAATATTTGTTGTCAATTTTGTCCTTATAAGTATTTTTTAATTGGGTATAAGCTAAAGTTATCACTTTAAGCTTATCTTCAAATTTTTTATTGCCAGCATTCATATCAGGGTGAAATTTTTTCACAAGTCTTTTGAATTTTTCTTGTATTTTGGCCCATTTTAAACCAACCCCAACACCCAAAATTTCAAAGGCTTTAAGATCATTACTATTAAAATTAAACTTATTCATATGATTCAAATTACTAAAATCTTTAAATTTTCCATTTTCATCTTTTAAAGTATTATTCCACAATATTTTGAAAAAATTGTCTGAAGAGCTGAAACTCTGCGTTGGCTTATGCCATGTCATGTCAGACTTTAAAAAGTTGATTACTTGTTCGTCGCTCATACCGGAAAAATAATTCCAGCTTTTATTAAACTCTCTTACATGCTCTAGACATAGAAGCCTATATTCTTTGCTGTTATCCTTTTCTTTTGGAGCTTTGTAAAGTCCCTCCTCATTGCAATTATTCCATTCACAAATATTTTTCATATAATATAATA
This sequence comes from uncultured Pelagibacteraceae bacterium, assembly GCA_902540545.1. Lineage (GTDB taxonomy): Bacteria > Pseudomonadota > Alphaproteobacteria > Pelagibacterales > Pelagibacteraceae > Pelagibacter. The sequence continues at coordinate 55,459 of CACBMY010000001.1, read as the reverse complement.
TCAAGTTTAATGGATATTAATCAACTTTCAAAAAAAATTGAAAATAAACTTTTGAATGACAGTTCTATAAAAAATGTAAAGATAATTGATAACACTTATAAGCATTTAAAACACAATTCACATCAGAAAGGTAAATATCATATTAAATTAGAAATAAATTCTGAAATATTAAAAAAAACGAATAGAATTCAGTCTAATAAAGTAATCTACAAAATTTTAAGCGAAGAATTGAAAACTGATATTCATTCTTTACAAATAAGCTTTACTTAATTCTTTTAATAAAAACTTGTTCAATTCACCAGATTTGGCCTGATAATTTAAGTTTATTTTTCCAAAATTCCTTATTAAAATTAAATTTATATTGTCTGATTTATTTTTTTTGTCACTTTTCATAAAATTAAGAATTGATTTAATTTTCCTTTTATTAAAAAGGTCTTTATATTTATTTTTAATCTCTATCTTTCTAATATGATTGTTTATTAATTCTGAATTTGAATTTGAAATAATTTTTTTTTCTCTACTAAAATTTACAGCATTCATTAAACCAAATATAACAGCTTCTCCATGATTTAATTTTTTTGAGTAACCAAGACTAGCCTCATATGCGTGAGCAAAAGTATGGCCAAGATTTAAAGATTTTCTTAAATTTTTTTCTTTTTCATCCTTTTCAATAATTTTTTTTTTTAATAAACAGCTATTTAAAATTGCATTAATTATAAAATTTCCTTTGAGATTTAAAATCTTATTAAAATTTTTATCTAAAAAAATAAAATTTTTTTTGCTATCAATTAAACTACTTTTTAATATTTCAGCATATCCACATATAATTTCTCTTTTGGGGAGGGTACGTAGTAAATTAATATCTGAAATTACTAAATCTGGCTGATAAAAACTTCCTATAAGATTTTTTCCAAATTTATTATTAATACCTGTTTTACCACCTATAGAAGAGTCGACTTGAGCTAATAAAGTAGAGGGTATGTTAATAAATTTTATTCCTCTTTTAAATGTGCTGGCCGCATATCCAACTACATCTCCAGTAATTCCTCCACCAAATGAAATTATACAGTCTTCTCTATAAAAATTATTTTTAAATAAAACATTATGTATTTTATCGATACTTAAGTTACTTTTATTTTTCTCATTTGCACTAAAATTTAAAGTATAGATTTTTTGATTTTTTAAATTTCCTAAGAGTATTGTTCTAAATTTTTTTGGTATCTTGCTATCAATTACTATTAAACATTTTGAAAATGATAATTTATTTTTTTTTATAATATTACTTAATTTTGAAATTAGATTGGTACCAATATGAACTTCGTAATTTTTACTTTTAGTTTTAACCTTTATTATTTTTGATTTCATATTTTTTTATAATTTTATTTGCTATTTCATTTTTATTTAGTTGATCACAATTAATTGTGAAGTCTGCCAAACTATATATTTTAGCTCTTTCATTTATTAGTTTCTCTAGATCTGCTTCATTTAATGTCATGGCTAGAGGTCTTTTTTTGCTACCATTTATTCTTTTAATTATTATATCTTTTTTCCAGTTCAACCAAAAACTAAAAGAACTTTTCTTACATTCTTTCCTAATATTGGTATTAATATATGCGCCTCCACCTAGTGATAAAATTTGTTTTTCACCTTTTAAACATGATAATGTTATTTCTTCTTCACATTCACGGAAGTATTTTTCTCCCTTTTTTTTGAAAATTTCTGCAATTTTCATTTTTTCTTTTTCTTCAATTTTATTATCTATATCAATAAATTTAAGTTTGGTTTGTTTAGAAATCAATTTTCCTATTAATGTCTTTCCCGAGCCCATCATACCTACTAAAACTAGATTTTTATTTGATTCCATATATTTCTAAGTTGAAAAAACACAAATATGTCTTATTTTGATTTTACAAAATTATATGCTTTTAAAACATTATACTACAAAGGAATATAACATAATATGAAATTTGCAATTAAAGCTGGAATTATTTTTTTTATATTAATTTTGTCTATTGTTGTTTTGAGTCAGATTGATTTCCCATCCCCTAACAAAAAAATTGAAGTGATTTTGCCTAATGAAAATTTTAAAACAATTAAGTAAAATAATTTTCAAAATAACCTTAATTTTATTTTTTTATAATTTTTCTTTTGCAAATGAACCAATCGATATCTGGAAAATTGAAAAAAAAGACATTATTAACAAAGAAAATTCAACCTCAAACATAAACGTAAGTAATAATCTAAATACTAATACAACATTATCGGTTCAATCTAGTTCCGAGATAGTGATAAATAAAGAAATCGAGTCATCCACTATAAAATTAGCTGGATTATATGATCCTGCGCAGAATGGCCTAAAAATTGACATGTGGTCGAACAGTGATGGTGAGTTAATTAAAAGCATATTAAATAAAAATTTAAATAGAAATTTATCTGAATTTTCAAAAAAAATATTAGATATAGCTTTACTAACAAATTCATATATTCCAACAAATAATATTACTGAAGAGGAATTTTTAGAGTTTAAATTTAATCATTTAATAAACAAAAAAGATTTTGAATTAATTAAAGAATTTTTAATCAATAATTCTGAAGTTTCAAATAAAAATAAATTGATAAAATTTTATTCGGAATATTTTCTTTCAAACTCCGAAGTAAAAAAAGCATGTGAAATATTTGATGTTAGTGGTGCTATTACCGATAAATATTTAAATAATTTTAAAATTTATTGTTTAATTCAAGAAGATAAAAAAGAACAAGCTCAACTACTCTTTGATTTGTCAAAAGAGTTGGATGAGATTGACACTTTTTTTGAAAATAAATTTAATATATTAATGGGTTATGCAAGCAAAGATGAAATAATTTCAGACGAAAATATTTTATATTTTCACTTATCTCATAAAACAAATAATGATTTTAATTACGAGCCACAAATGGACTCACCTAGATATATATGGAGTTATTTGTCGTCATCGAATATTCTTAAAAATGCAAATTCCTTTGATATTGAAAATCCAGAAGATTTAAGATTATTAGAAAGAGCAACCCATGAAAATGTATTTGATGAGAGAGAACTATTGGATACATATAAAAAATTTCAATTTAACATAACACAGCTATTAAATGCCAAAGATGCTTATAAGCTACTTCCGGATTATGAGGGCAGAGCTTTATTATATCAAAGATTACTTTTATCTGTTGATGTCGAGCAAAGATTAAGTATGGCGTCTGAATTATATAAATCTTTCCAAAAAAAAAAATTAGATAATGCGTTTGATAATGAAATCAAAGTAATATTAAAAAAAATAAAAAAAAACGATGTTCCCTCAAATTTTACTACCTTTTATGAAAATCATACCGATACTAAGTTAAAAAAAGAGAGAAAGATAAAATTTAATAATAAAAAAATACATCAGTCAAAATTATTAAATTACTTTTTAAATAAAACTAGTTTGCCTAAAGCTGAAAAGGAAACAAACGATATTTTGAAAAAAATTAAAAGAAATAAAAAATATGTTTTTTCTACAAAAGATATGATTCTTATTGAGTCGCTTAAATCAGATGGTGTAAAAATAGATAAAAAATACTCAAACCTTTATGAATATAACTTTCAATTTTCCACTGATATAAAACAAATGCTATCGAATGGAGAGCTAGGCTTATTATTAATTAAAATAGTAGATATTGTTGGTGAAAGTAACCTTGAAGATCTAGATATAAACACTGTGAATATATTAGTTTCAACTATGAATGAGCTAAAAAATGTAGATTTAAGAAACGAAATTCTAATAGAAGTCTTGCCTTTAAAAGTCTAAACAATAAATAAACTATGTCAGTAAAAGAATTAATAACAGTACCTGATGATATTCTTAGAAAAAAATCTGAGCCATTAAATAAAGTTGATGTTAATGAAAAAAAGCTCATAAAAGATTTATTTGAAACTATGTACCATTACAATGGCATAGGTTTAGCAGCTGTTCAAGTTGGAATCCTTAAAAGAGTTGTTGTTTTAGATGTCTCAAAAAATGAAAATGAAAAAAAACCTTTATGCTTTATTAATCCACAAATAAAAACTTTAAGTGAAAAAATGTCTACATATGAGGAAGGTTGTTTGTCAATACCTAATACCTTTATTGAGATAGAGAGACCAGAAATTTGTACCGTATCTTATATAGATGAAAATGGAGATAAGAAAGAAATGGAATGCGATGGATTACTCTCAACATGTTTACAACATGAAATAAATCACCTAGATGGAAAACTAATAATTGATTATTTATCAAAAATCAAAAAAGATTTAATAATAAAAAAATTGTCTAAACAAAAAACTTCTAATAGAGTCGTTGTTTAAATGTCAAATATTGTATTCATGGGCACAGCGCAGTTTGCTGTGCCTATCCTAAAAAAAATTAATCAAAAATATAAAATTAACTGTGTATTTACTCAGCCTCCAAGTAAATCAAATAGAGGTCAAAAGTTTACGAAATCATCAATTCATATATGTGCAGAGGAACTAAATCTAGAAGTTAAAACTCCAAAAAAAATTGATGAAGAATTTGAATATCTTCAAGAATTAAATTTAGATCTTGTAATTGTTGTTGCATACGGACAATTAATTTCAAAAAAAATTCTTGATTTGAGTAAAAGAGGTTTTTTGAATATTCATGCTTCATTATTACCAAAATGGAGAGGTGCGGCACCAATCCAGAGATCGATTCTAAACAATGAAAAAAAAACTGGTATATCATTTATGAAAATTGATGAAAAATTAGATTCTGGGCCAGTATGTAATAAATATTCAATAGATATTCTTGATCAAGATAACGCAGAAATTTTATCAGAAAAATTATCTTATTTGAGTACAGAAAAAATTTTAGAAAATGTACAAAAAGTCTTAGACGGAGAGGCAATATTTAAAGAGCAAGATCATACAAAAGCTACATACGCAAAGAAAATTCAAAAAATAGAGGGAAAAATAGATTGGAATAATAGTGCTCGTAAAATAATTGCTCAAATAAATGGATTATATCCAAAACCTGGTGCATGGTTTGAGCTTAACAACAAAAGACATAAAATATTAAAAGCCGAAATAAACAAGCATTCAGCAAAAATCGGTGAAGTAATCGATGAACAAATGACAATAGCATGTGGTGAAAATTCAATAAATATTATTGAGATACAAAAAGAGGGCAAGAATCCTCAATTAATTAAGGAATTTTTATTAGGGAATAAGGTTAGAAAAGGAACAATAATTACAAGTGAATAGATATCAGATTCTAATAGAATACGAAGGCACTTTATACAATGGTTGGCAAATTCAAAAAAAAGGTAAGTCAATCCAGGAAAATATTGAGATTGTCTTATCTAAACTATTAAAAGAAAAAATAAAAATTTACGGGTCTGGACGAACAGATACAGGAGTTCATGCTAAAGAGCAATCAGCTCACTTTGATACTACAAACAAAATTATTCAAAAAGATAAACTATTGAATTCACTAAACTTCTTTTTAAATAAAAAAAAAATATCTATTTTAAAAATAAAGAAAAAAAATAAACTTTTTCATTCAAGATATTCTGCAAAAGAAAGACGGTATACGTACCTAATTAGAAATGATGCTTCTCCTTCAGTTATCAATTTTAACAGAGAGTGGCATATTAAAAAAAAAATTGATGTTGAATTGATGAAAAAGGGAGCAAAAAAATTAATTGGAACTCATGATTTTTCAACTTTTAGAGCATCTAATTGTGCTGCAAAAAGTCCGGTAAGAACCATGAAAAAAGTAAAAATAACCAAAGTTAAAAATGTTATAAAAATTCAATTTGTGTCAAAATCATTTCTTAAGAGTCAGGTTAGATCCATGGTTGGTTCACTTAAATACCTTGGTGAAAAAAAATGGAACTTAAAAAAATTTACCAGTATATTTAAATCAAAATCTAGAAAAAATTGTGCTCCTATTGCCCCTGCATATGGCTTATATCTTGAGAAAATTATTTATTAGATTTCTTTTTTTTCTTTTTTATTCTCCATCTTGATCCTTCTCTGACTATATAACCACAACAATTTTTGGAGCCACACTTACAAGGAAAATCCTTATAGTTTTCATCAAAACTAAACCCATAATCATAAGTTAGTTCCTCATTTTTATTTATATCTTTAATGGAACTAATCCATAATTTTAAACCTTTGCCTTCAACTTCGCAGTTTGGATCACAAGAGTGATTAATAAGTCTCGCAGTATTGTAAGCAAAATCACCGTCTAAATCATATCTATTATTTAAGTTAAAAAGATAAATCGCTTTATCATTATCGAATTTTGGATTATTTTCAGTCTGTTTTTTTGTAATTATTTTACCTGTGTAATAAATAATCTTAGTTCCTTTTTTTATATTTTTAGATGCAAACAGTCCCCTGTTATCAATATTTGATGATTTTTGTTTATATAACTTCATGATTATTTATTTTCCGACTCGATTAATGCATTTACATGATAATTAGCGCTTTCAGCAAGTGCTTTCAGGTCGTATCCACCTTCTAGTAAAGATATCACTTTTCCATTAGTAAATTTATTGGTGGCTTTTAGCGTTCTTCTTGTTATTTCATAAAAATCTTTGGATGAAAGTTCAAATTGAGCTAGTGGATCGTTCTTGTGTGCATCAAAGCCAGCAGAAAAGATTAAGTAATCAGGCTTATATTCAATTAACCTATCTAAAACTCTATCATAAGCATTAAAATATTCTTCAGAATTTGTGCCTGCAGGAAGAGGTATATTAAGAGAATTATTATACTTTCCCTTATCTTTTTCTGAGCCACCACCTGGATAAAATGGATATTGATGTGTTGATATATAGAGTGAATTTTTATTATCATACATAACATCATAATTTCCATTTCCCCAATGAACATCAAAATCTACACATGCAATTCTTTTATACTTATATTTTTTTATTAAATAATTAACTGCAACACCTGCATTAGAAATACAGCAAAAGCCCATCGATTTATTTTTTTCAGCATGGTGTCCTGGCGGTCGTACAACACAAAATGCATTTTTATATTTTTTACTCTCAATTCCATCTATTGCACTTATAGATGATCCTGCAGCCTGAAATACTGCATCCTTACTTCCAGGCGATACAACTGTATCACCATCTAAAAAATTTAAGCCACTTTTAGGAAATGAATTGTTTAAATTATTAATATAATCTTCAGAATGTGTCATATTAAGAATATCATTAGGAACAACATCTGGCTTATCCCAAAGCAGTTTTTTATTTTTTTTTAAAGTATCAATTATTGAAACCACTCTCTTCGGTTGCTCTGGATGACCATCGCCTGTTATATGTTTTTCTGAAGATTCAGATGTTATAATTGCAGTTTTCAAGTGAAATAATTGTGTAAGATATTCTTATAAATTTTAGTTAACTTTTTTAAATCTGAGATCGATGTTCTCTCATTAACCATATGAATAGTATTATTTCTTAATCCCAGCTCAAGACGTGGTATCGAACCTAAAAATCTGCTGTCACTTGTGCCACCTCTACAATTTAATTTTGCATTGTTCCCTGTAACTTTTTTTACAACTTTTTTTACCATATAAATTTCTTTATTTGGTACTGTGTAAAATGCTTCTCCACTTACTTTATATTCTATTTTTGTTTTGCAATTTTCTTTTTTTGCAACTGCATTAATAATTTTACTAAGTTTTTTTTTTAAAGATATTGATTTATAAGATGTATTAAATCTAACATTAAATTTAGCACTTGCAGATTGCGGGACTACATTTTCAGATATATTATCTACATTCATTTTTGTAAATTCTAAATTTGATGCTGGCATATACTTTGTTCCTTTGTCTAGCGGAACACTTTTCAGTTTAGATATTATTTTAGCAAGAGCAGTACATGGATTTATATATGTCCCATAAAATGCAGAGTGTCCACTTTTTCCATATACTGTTACTGTTGCATTCATAGAACCTCTTCTTCCAATCCTGATTTCATCCCCAACTGATTTATTTGAAGACGGTTCGCCTACTATTGAAAAGTCAATTTTTTCTTTTTTTTTCTTTAAATATTTCATAACTGCTGGACAACCATGACCTGTAGTTTCTTCATCAGCTGTAATTATTATTGATATAGAACCTTTAAATTTTTTATTTTTAATAAAATCACTTACAGCACTTATCCAACACGCTACACTACCCTTCATGTCTTGAGATCCTCTACCATATAAATATCCTTTTTTTATCAATGCTTTAAATGGTGGAAACTCCCAATTATTAAGGTTAGCAACAACATCTGTGTGACCCAGATAATTAATGTTAGGTTTTGATTTACCAAATTTTGCATATAAATTTAATGCAGGTTTAGCACCTGTGCCTTTTGATTTTATTATCTGACATTTAAAACCTAATGAGGAAAGTTTCTTTGAAAGAAACTTCATAATCCCTTTATCTTCAGTCTTAATGGTTTGAAATTTTATTAGCTCCTGAGCTAACTTTAGTTCATTATAAGTTTTCATTAGTTTATTCTCTTAAAAGATCATTAACAGATGTCTTTGATCTAGTTTTTTCATCAACTTGTTTAATTATTACTGCACAATATAAAGATGGTGCTTGTGGATTGTTTTTATCTGGTAAGGATCCTGGAACTACTACTGAGTAAGGTGGAATTTTTCCATAAGTTATTTCACCAGTTTTTCTATTAACAATTTTTGTTGATTGCCCAATATACATTCCCATACTTAAAACAGAGCCTTCTCCAACTATTACACCTTCTACTACTTCTGACATTGCTCCTAAGAAAACATTATCTTCAATAATTGTTGGTAATGCTTGGGCTGGTTCTAATACTCCACCAACTCCAGTTCCGGCCGAGATATGACAATTTTTTCCAATCTGACAACAACTTCCTGCACGACTGAATGTATCCATCATAGTACCTTCGTCTATGTACGCTCCAATATTTACATAACATGGCATAAGAACAGCATTTTTTGCAACAAAGGAACCACGTCTTGCTGCTGTGTTGGGGACCATTCTGAACCCAGCTTTTTCAAAATCTTCATTCGTCCAGCCAGCAGTTTTACCTTTTAATAAGTGACTCTTATCTCTCCATGTTGAATATGGTCCCGCCATGATATCCATTCCATGCATTCGAAAACTTAACATGATAGCTTTTTTTAGATGTTGATGAGTAACCCATACACCATTGATCTTTTCAGCTACTCTTGCTTTTCCACTGTCTAGATCATTAATAATTTGATCAACAGCATCCTTTAAAGATTTATCTGAATTTTGGTTTACTTGGTCTTTATTTTCCCAAGCTTCATTTATAATTTTTTCAATACTCATAATTTTATGAGTTTTTTAATAACCTTATTTCTTTTAAAAATAAAGAGAGATTTTCGATTTTATAGTCGATGTAATCTTTATCAGACTCTTTTTTACCCCAGTATTCATTATTGATAAGCCAAGCTGTTATAGTACCCCGCTCTTTACCTATTGATAAATTTTTAGCTATATCCTCAATATAAAGAGTTTCTTTTGGATTAATCTTAAATTTATCAACCATAAGATCAAAAGCTTTGGCTTCAGGCTTTGGGTAATACTTTGCGTCTACTATATCAAATATATCTTTAAATTGGTCTTCTATACCAAGGGTTTTAACTATATTTTTTACGTGCGCTCTACTTCCGTTTGTGAATACGAATTTATTTAAATTCATCTTTTCAAGCTCATTTCTTAAAACAAGATCTTTTTCCATAAATGAAAGATCAATATCATGAACATACTCCAAGAATTCTTCTGGCGGTATATCATGATGTATCATCAATCCATTTAAACTTGTGTTGTATTTGTGAAAATAATCTCTTTGTAATTCTTTGGCTTTTGTAAGGTCTAGGTTAAGTTTATTCGAAATATATTTTGTCATTCTCTTACTAACTTGGCCAAAAACTGCTTCTAAATCACTATATAAAACACCATCGCAGTCGAACAAAATATTCTTTATATTTTTTAGATTATTCATTTTCTTATTAATGTTCCTGCGCCCTTATCAGAAAATAACTCAAATAGTATTGAATGTGGTTTTCTCCCATCAACAATAACAACACCCCTAACACCATTAGATATTGCATCTAAACAAGTGTTTATTTTTGGTATCATGCCTCCAGATATAATATTATTTTTTAACATCTCGTTGGCTCTATTGAGATTAATTTCAGATATAAGTTTTTGATTTTCATCAAGAACTCCCTCAACATCTGTCATTAAAAGAAGTCGTCTAGCATCGATCTCTTTTGCAATTGAACCTGCCGCAACATCTGCATTAATATTATAAATTTTACCATCATCACCCACTCCTAAAGGGACAACAATTGGAATTTGTTTATTGTGAATAAAATTTAATATTTTCTCTTTATTAATTTTTTTTGGTGTGCCGACATATCCCAATTCTTTACTTTCAGGAATAATATTAATTACATTATTTTCTTTAGGTGATATTGAACAAACATTAGTGTTTTTAGATTTTAATTCATTCAAAATCTCTAAATTAAGCTCTAGTAAAGCCTCTTCTATGTATCTTATTGTTTTGTCGTCTGAAACCCTAAGTCCTTTGATAAATCTTGTTTCAATATTATTTTCATCTAATTTTTTTTTAATATTTTTACCTCCACCATGTACTACTATTGCTGATAAACCGATTTTGTTTATTACTGAAATATCTTCTATGAACTGATTAAATAGTTTTTTATCTAATAAAACTGATCCACCACATTTAATTACTATGACCTCAGACTGGTATTTATTTATATATTTTTCAACTTCATTAATATTTGGCCCATCTTTTGGAATAATCTTATCTAATTCCATCAATTAAACTGTTTTAACTGAAGTTCTCTTCATAATTACATACTGTTGTGCCATTGTAAGCACGTTGTTAATTGTCCAATATATAACTAACCCTGATGGAAAAGGTGCAAGTATCACTGTTAAGAATACAGGAAAAAACATAAATATTTTTTGCTGAATCGGGTCTGGTGGTGTTGGATTAAGTTTTTGTTGCATCCACATTGTTACACCCATTGCTACTGGCCAAGCTCCGATAATTAAAAATGATGGAACATCATATGGTAACAAACCAAATAGATTAAATAAACTTGTAGGATCTCTTTCACTTAGATCGTGTATCCAACCAAAAAAAGGCTGATGTCTCATTTCAATTGTAACAAATAACATTTTATAAATTGCAAAAAAGAATGGTATTTGAATTAAAATAGGCAAACATCCACTTACAGGATTCACCTTCTCTCTTTTGTAAAGAGCCATCATTTCTTGCTGTAACTTCATTTTATCTTCCTTGTGTAGTTCTTTAAGCCTTACCATTTCAGGTTGAAGAACTTTCATTTTCGCCATTGATCTAAACGAGTAGTTAGCGAGAGGAAAAAATAATATTCTTATACAAGCGGTAATCAGTATAATTGCAATTCCATAGTTACCAGTTAATTTAAAGAAATAATCGGAGATTAGGAAGATTGGCTTTGTAAGGAAGTACAAAAAGCCCCAATCAATTGCTAAATCAAATTTATTAATATTTAGTTTTTCTGCATAACCATCAACAACATCCACTTCTTTTGCTGCAATAATCACTTTTACCTGATTAGTTTTACTTTCATTAGCTCTAACTTCTGTTGCGGCAGTCTCTATGAAGTTAGCTTTAAATTTATTTTTATAATCGAAATCTGATCTAAAACTTTTGTTACTTTCTGGGATTAAACTTGTTATCCAATATTTATCTGTAATACCCATCCATCCTTTGTTAGCATTTACGGAGTACTTCTTGTCTTTAATGTCATCGTAATCTTCTTCAACAAGATTATCATCAAAAACACCTAATAAACCTTCGTGTAATATATAAAAATCAGTTACATCTGGAGCTAGATTTCTAATAATCTGTCCGTAGGGATAAAAATTATAAGTATTTTGAGTATTATTGGTAATTTTTTGGTTAACAGTAAATAAAAATTTATCATCTATGCTTATTTCTTTCTCAAAAGTTATATTCTGCTCATTATTCCATACCAATTTAATTGGACTGTTCGGTGTTAGCAATTTATTGCCCACCACTTCCCACTTTGTATTTGAATTAGGAACTTCGATGTTTTTATTATTTATAGCCCAACCTGTTTCTATATAATAACCATTTTCAGACTCTTTAGGATTAAGCAAAACTACATTTTCATCAGAGTCTAAAGTTTCAGTGTATTTCTTAAAAATCAGGTCATCGATTAATGAACCCTCTAGAGAAATAGAACCTTTAATATTTTCATTTTCAAAAAGTATTCTTTCAACTTTGTTGATTGCTTCTGATCTAGAAATTTTGTTATTCTCAATATTTTGCTCTATTTTTGGTGCTTCATTTAGTTGAAGGTTGTTCTTATTTTGATCATTATTAGTTACCTGCTTTGGATCAGGACTAGGCGGAGCAAAAAATAATCCATAGAGAATTATTACTGCTGCACTTAATGAAATTGCTGCTATTACGTTTCTAGTGTCCATTATTTAATATTCTTTTTCTTTACAGGATCATACCCATGTCCTCCGCCCAAAAGTTTTATAGGATGACAAGATAAAATTCTTTTTATGCCTTTGTAACAACCTTTCGAAACACCAAATTCATTTAAACTATCAATAAAATACTCTGAACAGGTTGGAAGATACCTGCAATTATTACCCAGAACCGGTGAAATGAAATATTTATAAAATTTAATTAAATATATTAATCCTTTTTTAATCATAATTATCTAATTTTTTTTAACTCACTAAAAAGTTTTATTTTAATAAAATTGTACTCATCCTCTAAAACAGATTTTCTAGCAATTAATAAATAACTATAGTTAAGATTAATTTTAATTTTTTTTAAAGCTTCATTCATCATATTTCTTAATCTTCTTTTAATTTTATTTCTTATAACGGCTGTACCAATCTTTTTTTTTGTTATAAAGCTAATATTAAAAAATTTATTACTTTTATTTTCTAGTCTCCTGTAAAAAATTGTTGAATATCTATTTGAAATTTTTTTACCATTTAAAATAAATTTAAAATCCTCATTTTTGGATAAACTTTTTAATTTAACCTGCATTAAACAGTGAGTTTTTTTCTACCCTTACTTCTTCTTCTTCTAATTAGTTTTCTTCCACCTTTAGTCTTCATTTTAGACCTAAAACCATGCCTTCTTTTTCTCACTTTTTTACTAGGTTGATATGTACGTTTCATATTAAGGCTTCTTTTTTGTTAAATTTCGGTAGTTATACAATTTAATGTATATAAGTACAGCGATTTTTAATAAATTAGAACAAAATGGAAAATGAAAATAAATTAAAAATTATTCTCGGTATTATATACCTTTCCATAGTTACTGGCTTTTTGTTGCTTTTTTTTAGCTATTTCTCATTTGATGACTTTTCAAGTTTTGAACTTATAAAAAATAATAGAGATAAACTAAATGATATCAAAAATTCCAATCTTTTAATTGCTAGCATATTATTTTTTATTGGAGTGATTATTTGGGTTATGCTCTTAGGATTTGGTTCACCAGTTTTTTTAGTTGGAGGATTTGTATTTGGGAAATGGATAGGGACAATTCTTATAGTATTTGGTTTATCTATTGGCGCAACACTTTTGTATATTTGTGCAAATTATTTTTTTAAAGATTTAATTGAAAAAAAATTTTCATCAAAGTTTTCTAATCTTACCGAAAAATTTAAAAAAAATGAATTTACTTTTTTTCTGATATATAGATTTGTCGGCGGGATACCTTTTTTTATATCGAACATTTTGCCAACATTATTTAATGTTAAGATTAGAAACTTCTTTTTTGGATCTGTTATTGGAATGACACCTCAGTTATTTGTTGGAGCTTCACTTGGAGCAGGCTTAAATAAAGTTATTGAAACCAATCAAGAACTCCCAAGTATATTTGATATAATTTTAACTCCAGATATTTATGTACCAATAATTGGTATGATAATCCTGGTTTTAATTGGATTTATAATCAGAGAAAAATTCTACAAATAAACTGGTGCCCTCACCCAGAATTGAACTGGAAACTCATCCTTACCATGGATGTGTTATACCATTTAACTATGAGGGCATAATTTAATTATAATTAGTGTATAAAATTGTTTTTTTCAAATAATTGCCTTAATTTTTTACAAAAATCAGGTATATCTAAAATTGGTAAATGATATGGGAATTCACTACGATTATAAATCAACCCGAGGAGCTAAGGCTATGGAGAAGCAGGCTAAAAGAGAAAAAAAGCTTGCTGAAAAAAGAGCAAAAAAAATAGCTAAACAAGGTGACCCCAAAAGTCCAGAAGATAAAACAATACCAATTGACCAAGTAATAACTTTAGATCACCTTACCAATCCAGATAAAAAGTAATTAAGATGGATAGGAAGAAGTATAAAAAAGCTAAACTCGAAGAAGCTTTGCGTAAAAATTTAAGAAAAAGAAAAATTTTTCAAAGAAAAAACAAAAAAAATAAATAAATGTCAGTACAATCAGATAAGTGGATAATTAAAATGGCAAAAGAACAAGAAATGATTTCACCATTTGAAGATAAACAAATAAGGGAAGGAAAAATTTCATTTGGTGTTTCTTCATACGGTTACGATGCGAGAGTATCTAATGAGTTTAAAATATTCACTAATGTTAATTCTGAAATTGTAGATCCAAAAAATTTTAAACCAACAAATTTTGTAACAAAAAAATCTAATGAATGTATTATTCCACCAAATTCTTTTGTTTTAGCAAGAACAGTTGAATATTTTAAAATCCCTAGCGATGTCTTGGTTATTTGTCTAGGTAAGTCGACATATGCCAGATGCGGAATAATTGTTAATGTAACACCTTTAGAACCAGGATGGGAAGGCCATGTGACCCTTGAATTTTCTAACACAACTCCATTACCAGCCAAAATCTATGCAAATGAAGGCGTGGCTCAATTTATTTTTTTAAAAGGGAATGAAAAACCTGATGTCTCATATGCTGACAGAAATGGAAAATACATGGGTCAAAAAGGGGTAACGCTTCCCAAAATTTAAAATGGATAAATTTAAAATTAATGGTCCCTCTAAGATCAGAGGAGAGGTATCAATTTCTGGAAGTAAAAATGCTGCCCTACCAATACTTGCTGCCACATTACTTTTTGATAAATCTGTAACTATAAAAAACCTTCCGCGAGTTAAAGATATAGATACAATGTTAAATTTATTAAAATCATTAGGAAAAAAAATTAGTTTTAAAAATAATAAAAAAATTGCGACAATTTCAAAAGGGAAGAAAAATAATTTTTTTGCACCTTATTCTCTAGTTAAAACAATGAGAGCAGGAATATTAGTCCTTGGCCCTTTATTGGCAAAAAATAAAAAAGCAAAAGTAAGCAGTCCGGGTGGTTGCAGCATAGGAGTAAGACCAATAGATATACATTTAAAAGCTATATCAAAGTTAGGTGTTAAAATTCAAATTGAAAAAGGATATGTTAATGCAAAAGCTCAAGAGGGATTAGTTGGTTCAGAAATAAGATTTTCAAAAATATCTGTTGGAGCAAGCGAAAATTTAATTCTTGCTGCTTGTCTTGCAAAAGGAATAACAACAATAAAGAATTGTGCTATAGAGCCTGAGATCAAGGATCTGACAAATTTTCTTAAAACAGCTGGTGCTAAGATTAAATGGATCGGTAAAAGAACCTTAAAAATAGAGGGTGTTAAAATTTTAAAAAGTATAACTTACTCCGTCATGAATGATAGAATTGAAGCGGGCACTTTTTGTGTTGCTGCATGTTTGAATGGTGGAAAATTAAAAATTAAAAACTTTGAGCCAAAAATTATTGATACAGAAATCAATTTACTAAAAAAAATTGGTGCAAATATAAAAACCACAAAAAATACAATTCAAATTAGGGGACCAAAAAAAATTAGAAGTTTAGAATTTTTAAAAACTGGAGAATATCCAAATTTCCCAACCGATTTGCAGGCTCAAATGATGGTATTATTAACTAGAGCAAATGGGAAAAGCACAATAGAAGAAAATATATTTGAAAACAGATTTATGCATGTTCCAGAATTAAAAAGATTAGGTGCAAAAATCAATATTAAAGGCAACAAGGCAATTATTGAAGGAACTAATAATCTAGAGGGCGCAGAGTTAATGTCTAGTGATTTAAGGGCATCAGTAGCTTTGGTTTTAGCAGCTTTTATTTCGAAAGGAACAACTATAATAAATAGAGTGTATCATTTAGACCGAGGTTATGAAAAAATTGAGAATAAATTAAAAAAAATTGGGGTAAAAATTAAAAGAATATCTTAGTGAATAGTTTTTTAAAAAAAGTAATTGCTCAATCTCCGGATGACTTACAAATTATATCAGCAATATGCGCAGAAGCTAAAGTCAAAATTTCTGATATAAAATATTTACCATCCACAAAAATTTTTTTACTTTCTATTTTAAGAACGGATAAGGAAACAGATAGTGGTAAAGCTATTAATAGTGTTGTAAAATTTGAATTTATTGAAAGTTCCAAGTCTAAAAACATTGACCAGTACAATTCAGATTTAACTTTAGAGTTATTCGCAATTGATATTTTTAAAAAAAAGGAAAATTTTGAAATAGTTCTGTTATTTTCAAAAAATAGAATTATAACACTGTCCACAGAAGTTATTGATGTAACATTGGAGGATCAAAAAATTAAAAATGATTAGGTTTTTAGATGCTAAAAGTAAAAATTATCAAACAAAATTAATAAACTTTTTGGATTCGAGAAGATCTGGAAAAAATATTGATACAACTATAGTAAAAAGAATTCTCAAAGATGTAAAAGTAAATAAGAACAAAGCATTGTTAAAATATGAAAAAAAATTTAGCAATAACAAGTCAATTAAAATTAAAGAAAATGAATTAAAAACTTCAATTAAATCACTTGATAATAAAATAAAAAAATCGATAGATTTAGCATATAGTAGGATTTTCAATTTTCATAAAAAACAGCGCAGAAAAGATATTTATTATAAAGATAAATATAACAACAAACTTGCTTATAAATACGTGCCATTAAAATCTGTAGGTATTTATGTCCCTGCAAATTTACCTTCAACATTGCTTATGAATTCTATACCTGCCAAAATTGCTGGTGTTAAAAGAATTGTTTTGGCTAACCCTAAACTTAATGGAAAATTAAATCCAGCTGTTTTATATGCTGCACAGAAAGTTGGAATTAATGAAATATATTCCATGGGTGGCGCGCAGGCTATTGCAAGTTTGGCCTATATTCAGAAAGTAAATAAAATTGTTGGACCTGGAAATATTTTTGTTGCTGCAGCTAAAAAAGAATTATTTGGTGAGGTAGGTATAGAGTCTATGGTTGCTGGTCCTTCAGAAATAACAATATTAGCAGATAATAAAACTAAAATAGAAGATGTGCTAACATCAATGATAGGACAAGCAGAACATGACGAAAATTCGCAATGTATTCTAATTTCAAAAGATTTAAAATTGATAAAAGTATTTCAACAACAAATTAAAGAAAAAATAAAAAAATTACCAAGAAGATCTATAGCTTTTAGAAGTCTAAAAAATAATGGTTTAGCAATTCTTGCAAAAAAAAATTCAGATATAATTAATTCAATAAATGAAATAGCTCCAGAGCACTTAGAAGTAAATATTTCAAAACCAGATAAAATAATTAATAAAATAATAAACGTTGGAAGTGTTTGTATTGGTAAATATTCACCCATGGCTGTTACGGATTATAATGCTGGCACAAATCATGTCTTACCAACTTTTGGATCCGCAAAGTTTGCGTCAGGATTGAACGTTAACGAATTTTACAAAAAAATTAGCTATATAACTCTATCTAAAAAAGGTGTTGAGAAAATAGGAGAATCCGCTACACATCTCGCAGAGTATGAAGAATTATATGGTCATGCTTTAAGTATAAGATCAAGAATGAGGAGATAATAATTTGGGTAAACAGGATACGTTGGAGTTTGAAGGTGTAGTAACAGATCTTCTTCCTAATGCTATGTTTAGAGTTAAACTAGACAATGGTCATAACGTTACAGCTCACACAGCAGGAAAACTTAGAAAAAATCGTATTCGTGTTTTACAAGGTGATAGAGTAAAATTAGAAGTCTCTCCATACGATCTATCGAAGGGTCGTATAATTTTTAGATCTTAATTTGGCTTCGTAGCTCAGTTGGTAGAGCAGAGCCCTGAAAAGGCTTGTGTCGCTGGTTCGAGTCCCGCCGAAGCCACCACTCCCATGTGGTATTAATATCCATCATTATGCTTGCATTCAAAATTAAAATCTAATACCTATCCATCAGCTATTTATAGCTAATTATATAATAACAAAGAAAGAGTAACTAAAGTATGAGTACATTAAAAGGCAAAGTAAAGTGGTTCAACGGTAAGAAGGGCTACGGTTTTATTGAAAGAGAAGACGGAGAAAAAGATTGTTTCGTTCATGCGAGTGCAGTTAGAGAAGCTGGGCTAAGATTTTTGAATGAAAACGATGCTATAGAATTTGAAATTCAAGATGGCGAAAAAGGTCCAAGCGCTGTAAATTTGAAAAAATTAGGTTAATAAAATTTAATTCATCAAAAATATTTGTATAGGAATAGGATATATTAAAAAACATAGCTATTCCTGTACAAAGCCTTTTCTTGCTTGCATTTAAAAAAAAAAATGCTAATTACACAGCAATGAATAAATTCGTTATTATTAAAAGAGAAACTCACAGACATCATTTTCATGCTGGCTGCAAGCTAGCTATTTAATTATTTATAAATTTAATTTTATCCACATTTAGTATAAAACAGTAGAAGGAGCACGGGTAGCTCAGTTGGTTAGAGCAGCGGTTTGTGGAACCGAAGGTCGACAGTTCGAATCTGTCCCCGTGTACCAAAAAATGAATAAAGAAAAAAAATTGTCTGCAAATACCCCCTCGGGTTTTGTTGATAGATACGGTAAAGAATTAGCATTAAAAGAAAATTTAATTGCTAAGATTGAAAAAAATTTTTTAAAATTTGGTTTTTCTAAGCTAGAAACCCCAAGTTTTGAAATATCAGAAAATATAGGAAAATTTTTACCAGATGAAGATAGGCCAAGCTCCGGTGTATTTGGTTTTCAAGAGGAAAATAATAGCTGGATATCATTACGTTATGATTTAACTGCGCCATTAGCAAGATATGTATCTCAAAATTATTTAAATATCTCAAATCCTTTTAAAAGATATCAAATTGGAAATGTATGGCGAAATGAGAAACCTGGCCCTGGTAGATTTAGAGAGTTTACGCAAGCTGATTGTGATATTGTTGGATCTAATAATCCTTTAGCAGATGCTGAGATGTGCAATCTCTTAGCTGACACATTATATTTCTGTGGCTTAGAAAAAAACCAGTATCAAATCAAATTGAGTAATAGAAAATTAATTCAAGGACTTATTGAAAATTTAAAAATTTCAGAAAGCAAACAACAACTTACTGTTTTGAGAGCAATTGATAAACTTGACAGAGTTGGAACTGAGGGTGTTAAACAATTGCTAACAACAGGACGTGAAGACAAATCTGGTGATAAAACTATTGGAGCAAACCTCTCTGATAATCAAGCTGAAGAAATAGTCAGTTTTATAAATATGAAATCTTTATATGAAATTAAGTCAGCTATACCAAACAAATTAGTTGAAGATGGTATTGATGAATTAAATAAAGTATTAGATGGAATAAGTTATTCATCTAATTTTGATCAAATAATTTTTTCTCCTGAAGTTATTAGAGGACTTGAATATTATGATGGCCCAATATTTGAGGCAAATTTAACATTTAAAGTTAAAAATCAAAAAAACCAAGAGGTGGAGTTTGGATCAGTTGGTGGAGGTGGAAGATATAATTCTTTAGTTTCACGGTTTAAAAAAGTAGACTTATCCGCAACAGGTGTTTCTATAGGCCTTGATCGTTTGCTATACGCATTAGTTCAGTTAAACAAAATCGAGGTTAAAAATTATTCACCAATAATAATATGTGTTTTAGATAAAAAATATCTCTCTAATTATTATGAATTATTATCACAACTTAGAAATCAAAATATAAGATCCGAAATTTATCTAGGAGATTCAGGTTTGAAATCTCAATTAAAATATGCTGATAAAAGAAGTTCGCCAGCTGTAATTCTTTGTGGAGATGATGAATTTAAAAATAATAAAATTACTATAAAAAAATTAGTCCCAAATTTAGAAGAAACATCTAGAAATTTATCTAGAGAAGAATGGAAAAAATCTGAAAATACTCAAATTACATTTGATAAGGAGAACCTAATTGATGAAATCAAAAAACTTCTCTGAAAATATTTTAAAAGTAATTAAGTCAAATGGATATAAATATATTGATCTTGATACAGTAATTGACACGAATTTAATATTGGAAAGGTCAGGAGAAAATTTCAAAAGATTTATATTTTCTTTCAATGATCAATTAGGTAATGAACTTTGTTTAAGACCTGATTTAACAATTGCATCTTGTGTTAGATATTTAAATAATAATAAGAAAACTAGTGAAAAAATTTTCTATAGTGGTCAAGCATTTAGAAAAGGATTAAATAAAAAAGATTCTGTTATCAGGAGTCAAATTGGTTTTGAAATATTAGGATCTTTTACTGAAAAAAAAGATGATAAAAAAATAATAGAAACTTCACTTAAAGCATTATCAAAAATTAAATATAAAAGTGGAAATTTAGTAATAGGTAACATAGAAATTTTTAGGCTTTTGTTAGATAAATTGGATTGTCCAGCAAGATGGAAATTAAGATTGCAACGTCATTTTTGGAGAGAAAAATATTTTAATGATTTATTAAAAAGATTGGAGACGAATTCTGATATCGACCCAACAATTGTAGAAATAGACAAAAAAAAATATTCTAAAATGATTAATGGAAATCAAAAAAAAGAAGTTGCCGGAAGATCAATAGAAGAAATATTATTTAGATTTGACACTAAAATTAAAGATCCAAGAAGAACAAAAAAAGGTAGTAATGTTGTAAAAATTTTAAAAGAGTACTTAAAAATTGAATGTCCTATTAATCAAGCATCTAAAAAGTTAAATTTATTTTTTAAAAAAAATAAAATTAATCTTAGAGTTCAGGATGATTATTTTCCAATAACTAAAAATAAAATTAATAAATTAAATGTTAGATTTAATTCTTCTTTTGGAAGACATCTCGAATATTACACTGGCTTGGTATTTAAGATCGATATTAAATCGAAGTCTGAGAAATTAAATATTAGAGGTGGTAGATACGATTCTTTAATTAAAGATCTCGGCTTTAAAAAAAACATACCAGCTGTTGGAGCTGCTATTAACTTAGAAAAAATATGATAATTTGGTTAGCTTCATATCCTAAAAGTGGAAATACTTGGTTGAGATCTTTAATAGCAAATTACTATTTTTCAGAAACAGGTGATTTTAATTTTGAACTTTTAGAAAAAATAGACTCTTTTCCAAGCAACAAATATTTTAGAAAGTATTTAGATAAATTTAACCAGCCGCACGATACTTCAAAGTATTGGATAAAGGAGCAAGAAAAAATTAATCAATCCAAAGGTTTGAAATTTTTTAAAACTCATAATGCACTTTGTAAAATAGAAGGTAATAAATTTACTAATAAAGAAAATACGTTAGGTGTTATTTATATAATAAGAGATCCAAGAAATGTAATCTCTTCATTATCAAACCATTATCAAATTTCTGTCGATGAGGCTTTTAAATTTATGACAGATGAAAAAAGAGGAATTGTCTCTAAAGAAAAAGATCGATTTTTAGGTTTTCAGGCACTTTTTTCTTGGAAATTAAATCAGAAATCATGGGTAGATAATAAATTATATCCAGTTTTAACTGTAAGATATGAAGATCTACAAACCGATGCATTAAACACACTTAAACAAGTCATTAATTTTATTAATAAACTTTCTAAATCAGATGAAAAATTTGAAAAAGAAAAAGCATTAAAATGTGTAGATAATTGCAATTTTAATAATTTGAAAAAACTAGAGGATGAAAATGGTTTTTCAGAAGCTATTACAAAAAAAGGTTCTGACGAAAAAATAAAATTTTTTAATTTAGGAAAAGACAATGATTACAGGAAACTACTTAATGAAAATTTAATAAGTAAAATGAACAATTTATTTCAAGAAGAGTTGGTAAAATTTAAATATGAGTAACAACATCATAAAAATTGGAATTCCAAGTAAAGGTCGTTTACGGTCTGGTGTATTAAATATTTTTAAAAAAAAGAAATTAAAAATTCTCTCTGAGAGAGGTGAGAGAGACTTATTTGGATTTATCAAAGGAAAAAAAAATATAGTTATTAATTATCTCCATGCTAGAGAGATAGTAGAACGTCTTGCAGATGGATCTTTAGATATTGGTTTTTCTGGATATGATTTATTAAAGGAAAGCGAAATTAATATTCAAAAAAAGGTGATCGTAAAAAAAAAGTATGATTTCGGAAAGGCTACATTGGTAGTTGCAATCCCAGATGATTGGATAGATGTACAGACAATGCCAGATCTTGAGGAAATAGCTTTTGAATTTAAAGATAAAAAAAGAAATAGATTACGTATAGCTACAAAATACCCAAATCTTACAAGAGAATTCATGTTCTCCAGAGGAGTGACGCAATTTAAATTGGTTAATAGTCTTGGTGCTACTGAGATATATCCATTTACCGGATCATCAGAAATTATAACTGATATAACTTCAACGGGAGCAACTTTAAAGGCTAACAATTTAAGAATATTAAAAGATGGAATAATCCTTCACTCTCAGGCTTGCTTAATGACATCTAAGAAATCAAATAAGTTAAAGGACTTAAATAGACTTATAAATTTAGTTAGCAAATAAGCTTAGATTATTATCGACGATAAGTGGATTATTAATAATAATTTTCTCAAATTTTTTTGACACATACACAGAATTTAAAAAAGAAAATATAAATTGAAATTTAAATATTGGAGTATAACTTAGAGAATCATGGACATATTAATTGTTTTATTAGTTGCTGTAGTTTTATTGGTAAATATAGCTTTATTTTTAAAATTTAGAAAAGAACCTGAAAAAGATAACAAAGAAGATGATTTTGCAAAAATCAAGACTGATATAGATAGTCTTAAGAGTTCATTAAACGACTCTTTTAGTAGCATGAGTAAAGAAGTTGCCAAAGATATGACAGGTGCACTAAGTCGTGTTGATGAAAAAGTTGCATCATTTAACAAACAAGTTGAAGATATTCAATCAAGTCAAAATAATTTTAGTAGAATTTTAGCGGGCGTTAAACAATACGGTGGATTAAGTGAATTTTCTCTTGCAAGTATTTTAGAAGATTTACTTCCAGCATCTCAATACATCGCAAATGCAAAAATGAAGCCAGAAGAGACTAGAGATTTAGTAGAGTTTGCTATTAAGCTACAAAATGATGTGATGTGTCCAATAGATAGCCATTGGCCAATTGAAAAATATAAAGCAGTAGATGAAGCTTTCCAAAATAAAGATAAAGACGCATTATCATCAGCTAGAAATGAATTGGCATCTGCATTTAGGACAAAATCAAAAGCTGTTAATCAAAAATACATTAATCCACCCATAACAACCGATTTTGCAATTGTATATGTGCCCACAGAAGGTCTCTATGCAGAATTAGCTAGTTATAGAGATCCTAAAACTAAAGAATTGTTGATGGAAGAACTAAGAAAAAAATATAAAGTTACAATTGCTGGTCCAAATACTATTTGTGCTTTAATACAGTCTTACCATCTTGGTTTCCAAACATTAAAAGTTCAAAAACATGCAACTGAAATTTACGATCATTTAAAGACTATAAGTACAAGATTTTCAAAGCATTTTGATAACGTCTTGGTCTTAAGAAAAAAACTTGAAGAAGCGATGAGTGTTGTTGACAGTTTTGGTAAAGATGCAAGATCAATTACAAGAACCTTAGAAAATATTAAAGACCCAGATCAAATTGAAAAAGCTTTACAATCTGAGAATGTAGAGAAATTTACAGTTAATCAGAAACAATTAAAAAATTAATTTAATTTTAATAATCAATGTTTATAAGTGATATAATGAAATGGAATAATAAATACAATTATCCAAAATCTTCTAGATCAATTGAAGATGGATATAGAAAATATTTATTAGGAGATAATAAATTACCAAGTGTTACAACAATTTTAAGTGCCACCAAGTCAGAGGAAGAAAAAGCAGCTTTAGCTAACTGGAAAGAGAGAGTAGGAATTAAAGAAGCAAATAGAATTAAAACAGAAGCATCATCAAGGGGCACATCCATGCATTCATATATTGAAGATTATTTAAGAGGAAGAATTAATGAAAGTTTTTTTGAAAGTAACGAGCAATATAAAAATATGGCTAAAGAAATAATTCAAAAAGGAATTACTGGACGTCTTGATGAAGTATATGGGATGGAAGAAACTTTGTATTATCCGGAACAATATGCTGGGACAGCTGATATGATAGCTTTGTATGAGGGTAGAGATGTAATAGTTGACTTCAAACAGGCTAATAAGCCAAAAAAATCAGATTATATTCAGGATTATTTTTTACAACTTGGTGCCTATACTTTAGCACATGATGTTGTTCATGGAACTAAAATGAAAGCAGGAATAATTTTGCTTTGTACTAAAGATATTTTGTTTCAAGAATTTAAAATTGAAGGAGCTGAATTAGAAATGTATCAAAATTTATTTTTAGGAAGGGTTAAAAAGTTTTACGAATTGAATAATATATCTTGACTTTATTTAACCTATCCATAAAAGAGTTATTAATACCTGAGCTAATCGTTTATATGCTAATGGTTAAGTCTTTAAAAAACTTTCCAAAAACCCATAAAATATTAGCTAATTTGAGGATAAAATTATGAATTTAGCAATTTGGGATATAGAATCATCGAGTGCAAGCACAGATTTTGGAAGTATTATTGAAATAGGTGGTGTTTTAGTTGATGAGAATTTTAAAGAAAAAGACAGATTTAATTTAAGGTGTAGTTTACCAGAAGGAGAGGTCTTTCAGGCTATGGCACTTATTGTAAATAAGACATCAATAAAACAATTAACTCAAACTAATCTTTCTCATTATCAAATGTTAGGAGAAGTTGAAAAAATATTTAAAAAGTGGAGTCCAGCAGTATTTCTTGGTTGGTCTAACATAGGATTTGATGATGAAATGATAAGAAAAGAGTTTTTTAAAGGGATTAGATATCCATATTTAACGAACTCAGCTCCAAACAAGAGACACGATGGGATTAATATTGCTCGGGCAGCATATGCAATTGATCCTTCGATTTTAGAAGTAGAATTTAATGAAAAAAATAATGCAGTGTTTAAGTTAGAATCATTAGCAAGAATGCAAGGTATTGACTCAACAGATGCCCATAGTGCTTTAAGCGATAGTATTATGACTGCTAAAGTTTTAAATATAGTTAAAAAAAAACAACCAGGCACTTGGGAGTCTTTTTTTAAAACTGCAAATAAATCAGACACTGAAACTATAATTAAAAAAGGTGAAGTAGTTACTTTAAATGAATATTACTATGGTAAATCTAGACTTCATCTAGTTGCTCCTCTTCATCAAAAATATTGTATGCATCCAATATATGCGGGTTGGTATTATGCATTCGACTTAAGGATTGATATAGAACCTTTATTAAATTTATCGATAAATGAACTAAAAGTTGAAATGAAAAAGTCTCCTAAATTTTTAAGAACTATTAGATCTAACAAGGCTCCAATTATTGTAGATGCAAAATATGGTATGCAAGAAGAACCTTATAGCGCCATGGATAAGTCATTAATCAGTAAAAGAGCAGATATTGTTAAAAATAACGAGAAATTTTCCCAAAATATACTTCATGCATTAAGAGAAGTAGCTGAAGAAAAAGAACAGTCTAAAACACAAGAAGATATATATGCTGAAGAAAGTATTTATACTAAATTTACATCAAACAAAGATACTGCCTTATTTCCCGCTTGGCATGCAGCATCATGGAAAGATAAACTTAAATTATTAGATAAATTTGATGATGATCGTTTAGTAGGTTTTGGAAAAAAAATCATATATCAAGAGGCACCCGAAGTTCTACCCGAGAGTATGCTTAAAACAATAAAACGAGAAATTGCAAAGCGAATTTTGAGTGAAAAGAAAGAAAAATGGTGGACAATTCCAACACTCTACACAGAAATTGATACTCTGAGAGAAAAATATACTAATGAGAATGATAACGAAAAGCTATCACTACTAGACGAGTTTAATGAATATGCAATGTTAATACAAAAAAAGTATGAAAATGTTTAATGTGGATAATTTTAACATTTCTTTTTTAACTATTGATAAAAAAATTTTTATTTATATATAAAGCTAATGGCAACATTAAAAGTTACAGACGAAATATTTGAAGAACAAGTTTTAAAAAATGATAAACCCGTTTTAGTTGATTTTTGGGCCGAATGGTGTGGGCCATGTAAAATGGTTGGACCAATTTTAGAGGAAATTTCAGAGGAGATGGCAAATGATATTGTCATTGCAAAACATGACATAGACTCAGAACCTAACATGCCAACTAAGTATGGTGTTCGTGGAATTCCAACAATGCTTTTATTTAAAGGTGGTGAATTAAAAGCAACCAAAGTTGGAGCAACTCCAAAGAGTGACATTGTGGCTTTTATAAAAGAAAATATTTAATTTTTATTAAGTAATTCTCCAGCAAGATATAAAGACCCAGTTATCATTATCAAATCATCTTTTTCTGGATTTAGCGACAAAAGAGCTTCTTCAATAGATTTTTTGTAACTAACATTAGGATATTTATTTAACTTTTCCTTTAAATCTATTCCTTTGATAGCATTAGGTTGGTTAGGAATATCAATTGTTGTTATGGATGATATATTATTAAATTTGCTTAAATATTCTTCATGATCTTTATTAGACATCATTCCAAGAATTAAATGTTTTTTACAATCAAGAGTGTTTAAATATTCATTAAGAGCTCTTGCACCTAAAGGATTATGTGAGCCATCTAAATATAATTTATTATCCTTACAAATATCTTTAAGTTTTCCAGATTTGATTTCTTGCAGTCTTGCAATACTTTTTATCTTAGTAATGCCTTCTTTAATATTTTCATCTTTTACTCCCAGTTGTAAATTTCTTAGTGTAGCAATAGCGGTTGCACAATTATCAATTTGAAAATTACCTAAAAGATTTGGTTTTGGTAATTTTAAACCACCATATTCATCTTCATAATAAATAAAATTATTTTCACTTAATGAATAATTAAAATGATCTTTATAAATTATTTTTTTTGATTGATTATTATTAATTGTTTTTTTTATTAAATTTAATATTTCATCTGAGCTTTGCTTGCTAACCACAATAGTAGAATTTAGTAGAGATGAGGTTTTTTCGTAAACAATATTTTCAATATTCTGCTCGTTTTTTGGTAACCAATCTAAATGATCTAATCCAATTGAAGTAACAATACTTGATAAATTATTATCAATAATATTTGTTGCATCAAATCTATGAAATAAACCGCTTTCTATGATATTTATTTTGTCTTTGAATTTACTCGCATGATAAAAATATGCTGCAGTTAATATTTCGAAGTAAGTTATTTGTTCTCCATTATTAAAATTTTCAGCTTCTATTAATAACTTAGACAAGTTATCATCAGATATTTCTTCGTCATTAAAAATAAATCTCTCATTAATTTTTTGAATATGTGGGCTAGTATAAATATTACAATTTATATTGGCTGTTTTTAAAATTGATCTTAGTGCCTGTATAGTTGAATACTTTCCATTTGTTCCAACTACAGATATGTATTTTAATTTTTTTTGAGGATCACCTAATTTTTTACAAAGATTTTTAATTCTATCTAGACTTAGGTCAATTTCTTTAGGATGCAGCTTTTGCAAGCGGTTCAATATTGTTTGAAGTTTCATTTATTTGCTTTTCATTTACCGCGTTATCTTTTTTTAACAATATTGATAATAGTAAGCTTATTTCGGTTTTTAAATCTTTTCGTTCAACAATTCTGTCCACAAATCCATGCTTTTCGACGAACTCAGATGTTTGAAAGTCTGAACTAAGTTCTTCTTTTACTGTTGCTTGTATAACTCTTTTTCCTGCAAAGGCAATTAAACAACCAGGTTCAGCAAAATGAATGTCGCCTAACATCGCAAAAGATGCAGTAATTCCACCAGCTGTTGGATCTGTAAAACAAACTAAATAAGGAAGATTATTTTTTTTAAGTTCATTAATAGCAAGGGTAGTTCTTGTCATATTTGCGAGGGCAATAGGAGACTCAAACATTCTTTGTCCTCCACCACAAGGAAAGAAAACAAATGGTGTTTGATTGTCAATAGCATGTTGAACACCATAAATAATTGCTTCACCTTCCGCAGCTCCAACAGAGCCACCAATAAATTCAAAATTTATTGCTCCAGCTGTTACCTCAATTCCATTTATTTTACCCTTGGCAATCATCACTGCAGAATTTTGACTAGTTTTCTTTCTTGCTGATTTTAATCTTTCCTTGTATGATTTTGTATCCACCCACTCAAGAGGGTCTTCGGCAGGTATTGGTGTATCAAGTATTTCGTAAGCATTTTTTCCAAAAATAATATCAAATCTTTGTTTACAATTTATTCTATGATGTTTCCCGCACGAGCTGCACACCCATAAATTTTCTTCGAGATCTTTTTTTAGTATTGGACCTTTGCAACAGCTAGTCCAATCAGAATTTGCAATATCTTCTTTTGAAGGTCTCTTTTTTAAAACCTTTTTTATCTTTTCACCAAAACTTAAAGCTTTTGTAATCCAGTTCATTGAATTTTTTTTTTTAATTTTTTTACAAGTTTACTTACATTTGTGACAGGATTTTGTCTATGCTTTAAACTCTTGCTAATTTCCTTACAAATAGCACTTCCAACAACCAATCCATCTGCAGATTTGAGTTTGCCAATTGTTTTTTCTGTGATTCCAAAACCAATAACAATTTCCTTTTTTGGATTAATTTTTTTTATTTTGGCATAATTTTTTAATATATCTTCAGGGGATCCTTTTAATTTACCTCCTGTAGTACTCAACATTGAAATAAAATAACTCATAGGATGAGAGTCTTTCATAATTTTCTTAAGCCTTTGTTTTGTCGTTGTTGGTGATAAAAGCTGAATAAAATAAATTGATTTTTTTTTACATTTTTTAGCGAAATCCTTATTTTCTGGCCAAGGTAAATCCACAACTATTAATCCATTCACCCCAGACAACTTACATTTATTTAAGAATTTATTTTCATCATATTGAAAGATCATATTGTAATAACCCATTAAGATAATGGGTTTATTTTTATCAAACTTTTTGAAGTCTTTTACTATTTTAAAAATATCGTTTACTTTAATTCCATTTTTGATTGCTCTATACGCACTTGTTTGAATTTGACTTCCGTCTGCTACGGGGGTGTTATGAGGCACACCTACTTCCAAAATATCTGCATTTTTAGAAATTGATTTTAATATATCTAAAGATTGTTTTTTTGAGCTATCTCCAGCAACAGTATAAGTTAGTAAAGCAGGCCTATTTTCTTGTTTAGCTTTTATAAATGCTGCACTAATTGGATTTAACATATTTTTTTCCTAATCTCTTTTCTAAAATTCCCCGATCCTTGTAAGCATCACCACAACTATTAACCACTACAACTGTGTCTTTGCTTAATTTTTTAGATTCTGATATTGCAACAGCGAACGCGTGGCTAGGTTCAAGAGATGGTTTTAATTTTTCGAATCTAGTAACAAGTTTGTAAGCTTCTAATGCTTGTTCATCACTTGCAGCAGTATATCTAGCTCTCTTCGTGTCTTTCAAAAAACAATGAAGCGGAGAAATTCCAGGGTAATCCAAACCTGCCGATATAGACTCTGTCTCTTCTATTTGTCCATCTGAGTTTTGATTAACATATTGGGCTGCACCATGTAGAATTCCAATTTTCGAACCATAAGTTAAAGGTGCTGCGTGCTTTTTACTTTTTGCAGGCCCCCCAGCTTCTACGCCAATAAATTCACACTGCTTTTTATCATAATCCATAAATTCATTCCAAAAACCAAAACTTGAACTCCCACCACCCACACAATTATAAAGTTTAAGCTTTTTTGGAATTGATCCAAACTCATCAATTAATTGAACTTTAAGTTCTCTCGAAATTTGACTAGTGCTCCAACCACAAATACGTACAAACACAGCCGGGCCTACCGTACTACCCACACACATCGCGCTTGTATCACAATTAGCAACCCAGAACCTCATACACTCTGAAACAGCATCCACAAGTGTTTGACTTCCTGAATAAACTGGAACTACCTCGGCGCCATTTTTTTTCATGGCTTTTACATTTGGTTGTTGTCTTGCAATATCTTTTGCGCCCATGAAAATTTTACACTTAAGACCAAACTTTTTTGCTGCCATACTCAACATTTTACCTGCATACCCAGCGCCGGTATCTCCACATATAACTTTTTTACCAGAACGTTTCGCAAGTAAACAATGGACCGTTGCGTTATAGATCTTGTGTGCTCCACCGTTTGCATCTGAAACAACTTTAGACCAAATCTGAGCACCACCTACATGTCTTGTCAAATTTTCTAATTTTATAAACCGAGTAGGTACACCAATCCAATCTTTAAAATATTTATCTCTTTCTTGTATAAATTTTTTATCTTTTTTAAGTTTGTTAAATAGTACTTCTAAATCTTCGATAGGTTTTTTTAAGGTTTCAGGAACAAAGTTACCTCCAAATTTATCTCCCCAAAATCCAAGTTTATTGCCCTGGTCTATTACAGGAATTCCTTTTATAAGTTTCATATTTTTGCAGATAAGTTTAACAATTTATTAATTTTACTTATATCTTTTTTTCCATTTTCGTCCTCTAACGCTCCACTTAGATCAATCATAAGGTTTTTATTTTTAAAATTTGGAATATCTTCTATTTGTATATCTCCTGCAATCATTTTATTTAATTCATTCGGTACGATATCCAGCAGTTTATGATCAAAACTTTCAGATTTATGATATCCTTTAGAGTCAAATAAAATTATATCTGATATCTCTAGATAATTTTTGTATTTAATCACGTCATCTTCTCCAGAAACTGTTATTGCGGTTATTATTTTTATTTTATATTTTGATTTAATTTCTTCAGTTCTTTCAGGATCCACATCATAGAGTTGATAATAGTCAAAATTCAAATCTTTAATCTTTTCTAAAATTGCATCGTTAGGATTCACGAGAACAGACACAAAGTTCACATTCTTTTTATCAATATTAATTAAATTTTGTAATTTGTCATATTCAATAAATCTTCTACTTTTTCATAATTTGTAATAAAACCTATCATAGAAGGTTTGTATCTATGATTTAAAATATAGTTTAAAGTTTTAGGATCTGAGATCCCGCAAATTTTTAAACCTTTAATCATTGATTTAAGTGATCAATTAATGTTTTGATATTTTTTTTGATATTGCCTTTAGTAATTTCTCTTCCTATTACTAACCAATCGGCTCCATTTCTATAGGCTTGCTTAGGAGTTAAAGTTCTTTTTTGATCATTTTTTCTTGAACTAAATCTTATTCCAGGGGCTATAATCTCTTTTTTAAATACTCTTTTTACTATTTTGGCTTCTTGAGCACTACATACTATAGCATCCAATTTTGCTTTAGTTGCCAATTTTGCTTGTTGAAGTACTAATTTTTTTACATCTTTATTAAAACCAATTTCTTTTAACGCTTTATTATCTAAGGACGTAAGTATTGTTACACCAACTACCTTAATGTTGCCGGATACTTTTTTTACAGACTTAAGAGCCTCAATGCCTGAGCTAATATGCATCGTTAAATAATTAACTTTTAAATCTTGTATAGCATCTACTGCTGATGCGCACGTATTTGGGATATCATGAAGTTTTAAATCAGCAAAAATTGTCTTATTCTTTAAATTTGAAACAAAATTTCTTCCATTTTTAGAATTTAAAAATTCTAAACCAAACTTATATCCAATTTTTAGATTATTATTTTGAGAATATTTTATTACCTTTTTTACATCAGAAACTTTTTTACTATCACAAGCAATGAATACTTTATATTTACTCATTTATTTTTTTTGACCACATTTTTGAAAATTTAAAATTAATTGAGTACTTTCCTTTAATGTAAATTTTTTCGTTTGTTTTAGGATTTCTTGCTTCTCTTGCTTTATGAAACTTTGGCTCTATAGAAAATACGTCTCTTAATTCAATTCTTTCGTGTCTTTTTAAAGAATTCTTTGTCTCTGATATAAATATATCAATTATTTTTTTTAAATCTTTCTTTAGAAAATTAGGATAATTGTTAGAGAGAATATTTATAATTTCTGATTTTTTTGTAGACAATTCTAATTACTTATCATCTTTCTTTTTTTTATCATCTAATTTCTCTGACAATGAGGAAAATGGAAGGTTTTTTCCACTTAAAGGACTTGAAAATTTTGAAACAGCTTCTTTATTTTGTAATTCTTCAAGCAGTTTAATGCTTAAACTAACTTTTCTTTTTTCTATATTAAGTTCTGATATTGCTGTATCTATTCTTTCGCCTCCAACAAATCTTGAAGGTCTAGCATCCGACGCATTTACAGCTATATTTGACTTTTTGATTAAAAATTCTAATTCACATTCTTCTGGCTTTACAATTAAACCTTTATTATCGGTAGATACAACTTGGACAGTAATTATATCATTAATTTTTTTGTCTTTAAACCAGTCAAAAGGATCTTTTCCTAATTGTTTTAATCCAACTCTAATTTTTTGCTCTTCTTTCTTAATTTCTAGGACTTTAACTTTAATCTGGTCTCCTTTTTTAAATTTTTTTAATTCGTCTTCAGGGTTATTCAAATAACTAAGGTCATTCGCATGCAAGAAACCATCGATATCGTATTTTCCAAGCTTCACATATAAAGCATATTCGTTAGAGCTTGATACAACTCCATCGACTTCACTTCCAACAGGATATTTGTTCATCAAAGCTTCATATGGATTTTCAATTGTCAGTTTATGAGATATGGCAATTCTTCTTTTTTCTTTATCTATTTCAGTAATTACACATTCAATCATATCTCCAATTTTGAATAATTTCTTTGGAGAAACATTTTTTTTTGTCCAACTCATTTCACTGCTATGAAGCAAAGTACTTAAGCCTGGCTCAAGAGAGCAAAAACATCCATAATCAGTAATTTTATCGACCTTTACCTTATATTTTTTTCCTATTTCGTAATTTGAAATGTGTTCAAATGGATCTGGAGAAAGCTGTTTTATAGAACACCCAATTTGTAACTTGTCTTTATCTATCGATATAACTTTTAGATCATGTTTCTCGCCAATGTTAAATATTTCATCAGGATGATTGACTCTTGAATAAGATATTTCCTGTAGATGCACTAACACATCTATTTCATTGTTTACTTCAAAAAAGCAACCAAAAGAAGAGTAGCCTTTTACTACAGCGTCTTTAATGATATCGCCTACTTTAAACTTTTCAATAATCTTTGCCTTATCCTCTCTTTTATTTGAAGAAACTATTTGTCTACGTGATACACAAGCATTGCCTCTTATCTTATCAAGTTTAATAATTGCAAATTTTTGTTCTACTCCAATTAAGTGATCTATGTTTTTTAAAGGTTTATCACTTATTTGAGATCCAGGACAAAACATTAGAGATCCAGTCTCCACGTGTTCAACTATTACTCCGCCCTTACATTTCGAGGTAATCTTGCCAATTATCGATTTATTCTCCTCGTATGCATTTTCCAGTTTGTACCATCCTTTTATCTTTTGAGCTTTTAAAGCTGATACAATAACTTCACCATTTTTGTCTTCAATTTTTTCTAAAAGAACTGAAATATTTTCACCTAGTGCTATTTTGTCTTTCAATCCTATTAATTTCAACTCATTTATGTCAATTATTGGTTCACTTTTTAGGCCTGGTATAAATATAAAAACAAATTTGTCAGTAATCTTTGTGATTTTTCCCTCTATAATTTTTCCTTCTTCAATTTTATCTTTTGATAATTGAGAATTTAGCAACTTCTCAAATTGCTGACTTTCAGGTGTTTTTAAATCCTTATAAATTTCCATTATTTTCTAGTTTTTTGTCCATAATAGCTTTTATTTTATTAAAGCACGCTTTCTTACTTAATTTAGATGTATTTATCAAGATTGAATCTTTGGTTTTTTTTAAAGGACTGTATAGCCTATTTTTGTCTAAATAATCCCTTTTCTTCAAGCTTTTTTCAACTTCAAAATAAGAAATTTTTTTATTAAACCTTTTATATTCAAGAAATCTTCTTTTTGCTCTCACTTTAAGGTTTGCGGTTATAAAGAATTTAAATATAGCATCTTTCATTATAACTGATGTTATGTCTCTGCCATCAAGTATCGATCCAGCAAATTTTTTGGGTGGGTTATATGCACATTGATGCTGAAAACTCCTTACTAGATTTCTAATTCTTTTATCTTTAGCAATTATTGACGCTGAAGTAGCTACTTTATCTGTTAAAAGATTCCTTTCGTTTAATTTATTTAAATTTAATTTAGAAATTTTTTTTTTTATAAAAATATAATTAAACTTTTGATTGTTCTCTAGCTTCAATTTTCCAATGTATCTATATATTTTACCAGTATCAAGATATAGCAGGTTATACTCTCTAGCGATAAATTTTGCTTGAGTGCCAGCGCCAGCTGCTGCAGGGGAATCAATTGCAACAGTTATTATATTTTTTCTTTTTCTCAATTAATTTTACCACCCAACTGTTTAATAATTTTAAAAAAATTTGGGAACGATGTATAAACAGAATCTTTATCATGGATTTCCCATTTACCACCTAAAGTTAGAGCAGCCACACAACTCATCATAAAAATCCTATGATCTTTTCTAAAATTTTTAATTTTATAATTGCCAGATAAATTAAGATGGGGATTACCATGAATTCTTATGTCATCATTTTTTCTTTCCACTTTAATTCCAATCATCTTTAAAAATTTAATAGCAATATTTAATCTTGGGCTTTCTTTTTTATTTAGCTCACCTAAATCTTCGAAAGATGAAATTCCTTTTGCTTTCGAAGCTAATAAAAAAATTACTAAAAATTCATCAATTGCAGAACTGTTCATTTTTTTTGGACATTTAATTGATTTAATTTTGGTTGTACTTTTTATTATCATATCAGCGATCATCTCACCTTTATAAAATTTTTTATTTTTAAATATAATATTTACATTCATCTTTTTTAATATTTTAATTATCCCTGTTCTTGTTTGATTTATATTTACATTTTTAATAATTAATTTTGATTTTTTTGATAAAATTGTCAAAATTATAAAAAAGGAGCTTGAGCTAATATCACCTGGAACTACGTAATCAAAACTTTTAAAATTATTTTCACCTTTTATCTTAAAATAATCATGATTATATTTAGGTGATATTTTTATGGGAATATTTAGATACTTAAGCAAAAGCTCAGTATGGTTTCTTGATTTTTTTGCTTTTATGATTGTTAAACCTGGTGTCTTAAGCGCGGCTAACATAACTGCACTTTTACATTGAGCACTTCCTCTTGTTTCATTGTATTCAACTGGTCTTAAAAATTCAGAGCCAGTAATTTTAACTGGAAGCCTTCCTTTATTTGAACTTAACTTTGCACCAAATTTTTTTAAAGGTTCTGTTATTCTTGAAAAATCTCTTTTAGAGAGGCTTTTATCTCCAATTAAAGTCACTGTATTTTTAAAATTTACTAATAATCCTAATATTAATCTTGCGAATGTTCCTGAATTACCTGCATTTAATTTAATTTTTTTTTTATCATTAAATCCATTCAACCCAAAACCTTTGATTTCATAATATCTTTTGAATTTCTTATATTTTATACCTAGTTTACTTATAGATTTTAGTGCGTTTATGACGTCCTCTGATTCAAGAAGATTATATATTTTTGATGTTCCAATTGCTTGAGATGCTAATAATACACATCTAATAGAAATACTTTTATCTCCATTGACATCTATTATTTTATTAAATGGATTAATTCTGTGATTGATTTTAATTTGGTTTTTCATTGATGAACTAATTTATATTGAATTCATCACCAAAATACTCATTTTTTGCAACTGTATCTGTTATTACTTCATTTGGACTTCCAGAAGCTATTACTTTTCCGTTTGATAAAATTATAGCTCTATCTACACAATTCAGCAAATCTCTAGCTTGATGATCACAGATAACAACTGAAATTTCCTCTGTCGACTGTAAATTTAACACAGTTTCTTGTAACATTTTTATTGTTAAAATATCTAAAGCAGCAAAAGGTTCATCTAGAAGTAAAATTTTAGGATCATTTACAAGCGCCATTGCAATAACTAGTTTCTTTTTTTGTCCACCAGATAAATGTTTACCTTTTATATTTAGTAAAGATTCAAACTCAAATTTAGTAATTAACTTATTAATTTTTTGAGTTCTCATTTCTTTTTCTTTTATATGGATCTCTGCAACTAACTTCAAATTATCAAGTAGAGTTAAATCATGAATTAGACCCCCATATTGAGGAACCAACCCTAATTTAAATTTATTAAATCTTTCATTTATTGGCAATTTAGTACAGTTTATACCTTCAATAATAATCTCGCCATAATTAGGATCTTTTAACCCAGTAATTAAGTTAAAAATTGTAGACTTGCCGACTCCATTTGGTCCTAACATTCCAAGAATTTCTTGTTTATTTATCTTGAGGTTTAGATTATCTAATATTTGTCTTTTATTAAAAAAAACAGAAATATTTTTTAATTCTACAATATTTTCCTCGTTTTTATAGCTTTTAATTCTAAATTTTTTTATCAGAGCCATTATTTTGTTAGAATATTTATTTTTTCGTTTGAGTTAATATTTATATCTTTTGTCGTTATATCCATTGTAACAATTTGAGCTTTCATAACAGATTTATTATCTTTTACTACAACATTTCCATAAGCAACTGCAACATTTTCATTTGTACTTAAATCAAGATTATCACACGTAATTATTTTATTTTCAAAATTAATTTTAACATTATCATAAAATTTGGAATTTTGGTTTGTATAATTATATTTTGCATAATTTGATGAAATAAAAATTTTTGATTTTTCTAAAGGTGAAATTATTCCATCGACTTGATCTAAATCTAAAATATTTGAATTTATATCGTTTGTTCTTCCATATTTAGCTGTTATTTTAAATATATCGCCATTTTTATTTGAAGTAATATATTCTATTTCTTTTGTTAAATTCTCTAGTTTTTTTATATCTTTAGTTTTTTCTTGTGATTTGGTTAACTCTTTTTCATTTTTATATTCTAAAATTTTTAATTCATCATCTTTAATATCTATATTATCTGAAATTGTTTTCTCTTCGTTTTCTTTTATAGAATTAGAATCTTGAGTTTTTAAATCTTCAAGTATTTCATCATTTTGAGATAAATTTTCAGAAACTAGCTGTTCATTACTTCGATCAACAACAATTTCATCATTTATTTTTGTTTTTATTGTGCCAGAATAAAAATAAAGAAAGTATATTCCTCCAATTATTAAAAAAATCAACAAAAGTAAAATTAGTTGTAATAATGATTTAACTGACATTAATTGATATTTGATCTTAAAATATCATGCATATGAATTAAACCAATAGTCTTTTTATTTTTTTTTCTTTTGTGAATACATAGTGATGTAATTTTTTTAGAATTCATTAGTGATAATGCTGATGCAGCAAGAGTATCCTTGTCTATACTTAGTGGATTTTTTTTCATTACATTTTTTATTTTTAAATTATCGAAATCATTATATTTCTGTGCAATTCTTTTTAAATCACCATCAGTTATAATTCCAACTGTATTACCAATCATATTTTTAACCAATAGAACTCCTAACTTCTTTTTACTTATTATTTTTAAAGCATCTTTCATTTTTATATTTTCTCTTACTATTGGGAGTTTTTTTCCTCTTATCATCAAGTCCTCTACAGTTTTTAATTTTATAGATAGAGATCCACTAGGATGAACTTTTTTAAAATCAAATTTTGTAAAATTCTTTGATTTCATACAAGCAATCGCAATTGCATCTCCCAATGCTAATTGGGTAGTAGTAGAGGATGTTGGAACAATATTTTCAGGACCAGCTTCTTTAATTGTTGGCATTAAAAAACTTGTATCTGAGTTTTTATACAAAATGGAGTCTCTTTTTGAAGTAATACCGATTAATTTAATATTATTATTTCTTGAGGTATATTGAATAATATTTTTTAATTCTTCACTTTGGCCGCTATTACTTATTAAAATTACAACATCATTTGATGTAATTTGACCAAGATCACCGTGACTAGCATTTGATGCATCTAAAAAAAATGACGGTGTCCCAGTTGATGAAAGCGTGGCAGCCCATTTTCTTGCTATTATACCACTTTTACCTACCCCAGATATTATTATTTTTCCATTTTTACAATTTAGTATTGTTTTTATAATTTTATTAAAATTTGAATTTATAAATTTTTTCAAATTCTTTAATGCAATTATCTCATACTCAATTACACCTCTACCTATATCTTCTACTTTATTTCTTTGCATTAATGAGCCCAAATGTCCGAATTAAAAGAAGCTAAATCTAAATCTACTCTTGTGTGTATAAATTTAATACTTCTATTATATAAACTATCTCTCTTTTCTCTAATTAATATTTTTTTTAAAGAATGATAAATTTGATGAAGATAGATAACATCTTTCGCACAATATTGAATTTGTTTATCAGATAATTCTCCTCCAAAATCTGATGATTGTAAATTTTTACTTATATCGGTACCTGTAAATTCTTTAATTAAATCTTTAAGACCATGTTTGTCACTGTAACTTCTTGCAATCTTGCTCATTATTTTTGTGCAATTCACGTTTTCAACCTGAACATTTAGGTATTTTTTTATAAATAATAAATCTGCTCTAGCATAATGAAAAATTTTACTTACATTTTTATCAGCCAAAATTCTTTTTAGATTTGGAGCATTATATGTTTCTCTATCTAACTTTATTATATGCGCATCTTTATTTCCTGTTGATATCTGAACTAAACATAGACTATCTCTATCAACATTTAGACCCATAAATTCACAATCTACAGCTATATTGTCACCCAGGTCTAATTGATCTGGCAAATCTTCTTTGTGTAATTTAATATCTACATTCATTTTGAGAAATATATATATGAAACAAAAAGAAATTCTACTTTTCGGTGCAACTGGCCAAATTGGTAGAAATTTAGTAAGGATCTTATCCAAAAATAACTATAAAATTACAGCTGTTACCAGAAATATTCATAGAGCTGGATATATTTTAAAGACCCAAGCAAATCCAGGCTATTTAAAATTAGTAGAGTTAAAAAAGTTTGATTTAGATAAAATAGACTCATTAATAAAAAGTTGTTCAATATGTGTTAATCTAATTGGAATTCTATATGAAAAGAAAAAAGATCATTTTAAAATAATTCACACAGATTTTCCAAATTTGTTATCTCAAAAGGCTCATGAACATAAAATTGATAAATTTATTCATTTGTCATCTTTGGGAATTGAAAGTGCAATAGATAGTGAATATGCAAAAAGTAAAATAAATGGGGAAAAGAAAATTGTAAAAAATTTTAGTAACTCAATAATTTTAAAACCATCAATTGTTTATTCAGTTGATGATAATTTTACTACTAATTTTATGAAATTACTAAGCAGATTACCTGTAATGCCACTTTATTATAATGGAGAAACAAAGTTTAGTCCTATACATGTTTTAGATCTTGTTAATATTATTAATGACTTAATAATAAAGGATAACAATAATTTAATTTTAGAATGTATCGGACCAGATACCCTATCATTTAAAGAAATTATTTTAAAGCTATTAAAATCTATAGGTAAAAAAAGAATACTAATTCCACTACCATATGCAATTGCAAAATTATCAGCAAAATTTTTTCAGTCTTTTCCAAACCCCCTACTTACAGAAGATCAACTAAAATTATTAAAGTATGATAATATTAAATCAGGAATTTATAAAACTAATTATGATTTGGGATTTAAAACTGTAAGAAAGTTTGATGAGGAAATTATGAAATATAGTTATAATTGGAGGACTGGTGGACAATTTTCTAAACCAGATAATATTCAAAATTTATAAAATATAAGATGCTTGGTTATTTTGTAATTGGTATTTGTATTTTCTTATTAATTGCTGTTATATATGTATCAGCAAAGCCCATAAGCATGGGTATTGAAGCAAGAAGAAATAATAAAGAAAATGTTTCCGATAATAATTTTGAAACTGAAGATAATTTTTTAGATAAAGAGCAAGACGTTAATCAATATAAAACTAATCTTTCAGATGAAATTGCAAAGTTAAATGAATTAAAAAACCAAGGGATCTTATCCCATGAAGAATATGAAAAAGCAAAAAACAAGTTACTTGATTAAGCTGATTTAATTTTTTTTTCAATGAATTTTGGAACTTCGTCTTCTTTTTCGACTAAATCTTCTTTTTTGCCTTTAGGTTGGAAAACTATCATTAAATGTAAGGGGCAATAAGAAAACTTTTCTACATTTTTTCTGCCACAAAAGCTTGCATTCTTCTCATCAGGATTGCCTTCCATATACTTGCAAGTTTCTTCCGTTAATTCTTCCAAAGTTAAATTTTTTGCCGGCTCAAAATCTTTGTCTAAAATTAAAGATTTAAATTTTGCTCTCCTGCCTCTAATTTTTACATTGTATATATCATCTTTTTCAATTTTCTTTTTTGACTGAGCGTTTATTCTAGTTTTTATCTTTGAGGATAAATTTAATCTATGTGCTTTTCCGATAACCGCATTTCTTGAGACACCCCCAATAATTTCCGCTATTTGACTGGCTGTTTGTCCTTTGCCCCAAAGTTCTTTTAATTTAGTAACTTTTTCTTCTGTCCAACTCATATTTTACTACATTTAGTGTAATATTTTAAATAAACAACAACATGTCGCATATTGAAATAAGAAAACAAGAAATATTTGAAATTTTTCAACAAATTTTTTTAAAAATTTATAACTTGAGGTTGAAATTTAAATGTTAAAAGGAAAAATATTATTTTACTAAAATGAGCGCTTTAGCACCAAATTATAAAAGAAAAAATTTATCTTTTGTCAAAGGCAAAGGAAGTTTTCTCATAACATCTGATGGTAAAAAATATTTAGATTTCGTTCAAGGTATCGCAGTAAATTCTCTTGGACATGCAAATAAAAAACTCATTAGTGCAATAAACAAACAATCAAAAAAACTTTGGCATGTATCTAATGCTTTTAAAATACCTGAGGGAGAAAGATTAGCAAAAAGATTAGCAAAAAAAACTTTTGCGGACTCTATTATTTTCCAAAATAGTGGAGCCGAAGCAACAGAAGCAGCAATTAAAGTTGCCAGAAGATATTTTTTCTCAATAGGAAAAAAAAACAAAAATAGAATTATTTGTATCAAAAATTCATTTCACGGCAGAACAATTGCAGCAATACACGCAAGTGGTTCAAAAAAAATGACAGAAGGATTTGGGCCAAAAGTTCCAGGCTTTGATCAATTTAAGTTTGGAGATCACAAAAAACTAAAAAGTTTAATTAATAAAAATACTGCTGCAGTCATGATAGAAACAGTCATGGGAGAAGGAGGAATTAAAGTAATCCCTAATCATTGTATTAAAGCTATAAGAGATCTATGTGACCAAAAAGGAATACTTTTAATACTTGATGAAGTTCAATGTGGGATTGGAAGATCAGGAAAATTTTTTGCTTTTGAATATGCAAAAGTTAAACCAGATATAGTGCCTATAGCAAAAGGAATTGGAGGTGGTTTTCCTATAGGTGCAGTTCTAATGACAAAGAAAGTTGCAAAAGCTATGGTGCCTGGTACGCATGGTTCAACATTTGGTGGTAACCCACTTGCAATGGCAGTAGGAAATGCTGTTTTAGATCAAATAAATAAAAATTTATTAATTAATGTAAATAAAATGTCAAAATATTTTATTCACGAGCTTAATAAAATAAAAATTAAATATCCCAATGTAATTAAAGAAGTTAGAGGAGTAGGGCTATTAATTGGTTTACAACTTTTCGAGGACCAAACTGAGTTTATAAAAAAATTAATTAAAAATAAATTATTGACTATTAGAGCAGCTGAAAACGTTATAAGAATTTTACCTCCATTAAATGTAAAAAAAAGAGAAATTGATATAGCTTTAAAAATTATCAGTAAAGTTTGCAATGAAATAAGATGAAACACTTTATAAATTTGAAAGATATTCCCAGTAAAGATCTTAGAAAAATAATTGTTGATGCGAAACAAAGAAAAAAACAAAGAAAAAAATTAAATACTTTAGAGCCAGACAAAGGATCGCCTCTTAAAGGTAAAATGCTAGTGCAAATGTTTGAGAAAGCTAGTTCAAGAACAAGAATAAGCTTTTATTTAGCCATTAAACAGCTTGGTGGAGGAACATTGACACTTAGATCTAATGAACTTCATCTTGGGCAAGGCGGTGAAACAATTGCTGATACCGCTAAAATTCTATCTACATATGGTGATGGTTTCATGTTGAGAACCGATGACGATAAAAAAATTGAAGATTTCCAAAAGCATTTATCTATTCCAATAATAAATGGTTTAAGTCCATCTTCTCATCCAACTCAAGTGTTATCTGATATTTTTACTGTTGAGGAAATAAAAAAACAACCAATATCAAAATTAAAAATTTGTTGGATTGGAGACTCCAATAATGTTTTGGATAGTTTAATAGCCGCTTCTGTTAAGTTTTCTTTTAGATTAAACATTGGATGTCCAAAAAAATTTGCACCTGGCAAGAAGGTTAAAGATTGGGTAAGAAAAAATAAAAAAAAAATTTTTATTTATCATGATCCAAAAAAAGCAGCATTGGATGCAGATGTAATCTTTTCTGATAAAGTGATATCTCTAAATGATAAAGTGAACAAAAAAAGAAAAAAACAACAGTTTCAAAAATTTAAAATAAAAAAAGAGATATTTA
The DNA here is from genome assembly GCA_902540545.1 of uncultured Pelagibacteraceae bacterium. Taxonomy (GTDB): domain Bacteria; phylum Pseudomonadota; class Alphaproteobacteria; order Pelagibacterales; family Pelagibacteraceae; genus Pelagibacter. The sequence continues at coordinate 12,210 of CACBMY010000001.1, read as the reverse complement.
ATTACACAAAAAAAAATTGTATTTTTTTGCATTGCTTGCCAAGAGGAGATGAAGTTGAGGAGGATGTATTTTTGGGAAAAAATTCCCATGTCTGGCAACAGGCATTGAACAGAGTTCATGTTCAAAAAAGTATTCTATTGTATTGTTTTGGAAAATTAAGGTAGAGGTAATGGATTATCTGAATTTTGGTTAAGATATAAAATAACCGATGCCCTGTCTTTTTCTTTTCTTAATCCAGCAAATGCCATTTTAGTTCCTTTAATATAACTTTGAGGTTTTTTTAAATAACCATTCATTTCTTCAAATGTCCAATTTTTGTCATATGCTGCCATTGCTTTTGAATATTTATAATCTTGTTTAGATGCAACTTTTCTTCCTATTACACCATACAATGCAGGACCAATTTTATTCTCTCCACCTTTATTTACCAAATGACAAGCAGCACATTTTTTGAAAACTTTCTCTCCATGGGAAACATCTCCTAATGCAAGCAGTGCAGAAATATCAACTTTTTCTTCAACTTTTTCCGCTACTGAATTTGAAATTTTGTTGCTTTCCTGAATATCTACTTTGTATGCTGATTTTTCTGGTTTATCTACATGGAAAGCGATATCTGAAATTTTCCCAATTCCAATTACAAGAAGTGCTATGAGAAGAACAGCTGCAATAATTTTGTTTATTTCGAATGAATCCATTATTTATTTTTAATATGGTCGTATAACATGTTAAACAAAATTTATAAGAAATTTAATTTATAAATTTGCGTCTCAAAGACGCATAAAATGTGAATATATGAGTAATTCAATTATAATAATTCCATCAAGATTAGCGGCAACAAGACTTCCTCAGAAACCATTAATAAAAATTAATAATAAAACTCTAATTATGCATGTGTATGAGAAAGCTATAGAAAGCAAAATTGGGGAGGTTTATGTTGCAACTTGTGACGAGGAAATTGCCTCAGAAGTAAGAAAAAATGGAGGTAAATTTATAATGACAGATATCAAACACACAACGGGTACAGATAGAGTATTTGAGGCCTCTCAGAAACTAAATTTAAAAGATACAGATTTTATTATGAATATCCAAGGCGATGAACCAATGATTAATCCTTTAGATATTAAAAATTTAAATAAATTATCAAAGGAAAAAAACTTAAATATTTCAACATTAGCATACAACATCGAAAAAAAAGAAGATTATGACAATGAAAACATTGTGAAAGTTATTACTAAAAATAAGATATCTAGTAACTCAGCAAAAGAAGCTTTAAATTTTTATAGAGTAATTAAAGAAAATAGCTATAGCAATATTTATCAGCATTTTGGAATATATCTATTTAAGTGTTCAGCTTTAAAAAAATTTGTGAATTTTCAAAAAAGTGAAAATGAAACTAAAGAAAGACTAGAGCAGCTTAGAGCTATTGATAATAATTTAAAAATTAATGTAATATTGGCAAACTATTTTTCTAGTGGTATTGATACAAAAAAAGATCTAGAAGATTATAAAAAATTATTAAAAAAATAATATAATGAAAATAGTTTATCAGGGTATAGCAGGAAGTTATAGCGAAAGTTGTGCCAAACATTTGTATCCAAGCATAGAGACCATTCCATGTAAAACTTTCGATGAATGTTTTGAACTAGCAAGCGAAGATAATAATATTAGGGCAATCATACCAGAGTCAAATAAAACAACAGGAAACATTGGAGTAGAATATTTAATATTTAAATATAGATTAAATATTTATGAAGAAATCTTTTTTCCAATTAATCATAATCTAATAGGTATTAAAGGTTCTAAATTAAAAGATATTGCAAATGTTTACTCACATGCTCAAGCATTAAGTCAAGCTTCTGAATTTTTAAAAAAAAATAATCTATCTGGTAACGTAAGAGCAGATACTGCAGGATCTGCTAAATATATTTCAGAGGCAAAAGATATAAGCAAGGCTGCAATAGCATCCAAACTAAGTGCTGAAATATATAATCTTGAAATTTTAAAAGAGAATATTCAAGATGATAATGATAACTATACAAGATTCTTATTAATGGGAAAAGATATCGTGCAGCCTGAAATTGATAAAAAAAAATATATTACCTCTTTTTTATTTAAATTAAGAGATAAACCTGCCGCTTTATATTCGGCCCTATCAGGATTTGCTATTAATGGAGTAAATATGACTAAGCTTCAAAGTTTTCCCGAGAAGAATTCATTTTCATCGTTCTTTTTTTTATGTGATATTGATGGACATTTAGATGAAATAAAAATTAAAAATTCCTTAGAAGAATTAGCTTTTCATTGCGAAGACATGCACGTACTAGGTGTTTATAAAGCCCATAATTTTAGAGAAAAAAAATAATTAACTTTATTGTAGATTAGAAAAATTTATTGTTATAATACATTTGGAGGCCTTCCAGGTGGAATTACCATGAACTCCCCCAGACTTGAAAAAGAGCAAGGGTAATGAGTTTTTTCCAGGTTGGTAGGTCTCCTATTATGACAATAAAATCTCAAGTTCTGGCAATAAAATATCGACCACAAACATTTAAAGATTTGATTGGGCATGAGGAAATTGCCACTACAATTTATAATTCAATTAAAAATAATAGTTCAGCAAATGCTTTTTTGTTTACAGGCATAAGGGGTATTGGAAAGACTACATTTGCAAGAATTGTAGCTAAAGCATTAAACTGTGAGCAAGCCCTTGAAGGGAAGTGTGAAAAAAAATGTAGTCATTGCGATCCCATAGCAAATTCAAATCATATCGATGTTATGGAGATAGATGCTGCATCTAATACAGGTGTGGATAATATACGTGAGCTACTTGAATTTTCGAGATATGGCCCAACGTCTTCCAAGTTTAAAATATTTATTATTGATGAAGTTCATATGTTAAGCAAACAAGCATTTAATGCATTACTTAAAACATTAGAAGAACCTCCAAAATATTTAAAATTTATTTTTGCAACAACTGAAGTAAAAAAAATTCCTATTACTGTGATATCTAGGTGCCAAAGATATGATTTATCGAGAGTCAAGTCTGATGAATTATTTAATTATTTAAAAAATATATCATTAAAAGAAAAAAAAGATGTCGACGATAATGCAATTAAATTAATAGTGAAATTATCAGAAGGATCTGTCAGAGATGCATTATCTTTACTTGACAGAGCAACTATTTCTACCAATGAAAATCACCTGACATTTGAAGATGCTCAAAAGATCTTTGGCTATGTTAATAGAAGCTCATATATAGATTTATTTGAAATAATTTTTTCAGGTAATCAAGAAAAAATAATTAATCATTATAGAAAATTGTACAATTCAGGTATTGAGCCTATTCTATTTTTAAACGATTTCTTAGAAATACTCTATTATCTGAAGAATATATCTCATCTAGAAAATGAGGGAAATAATTTTACATTGAATGATAATGATTACAAAAAAATAGCTTCTTTATCAAAAGAACTTGATCAAAAAGATATATTATTATTTTGGGAATTTACTTTAAAAACTTTAAAAGAAATAAATATAGTTGCTAACCCAAATTTGTTAATCGAGATGTTTTTAATTCAGTTAACTTATTTAAAAAAAAAAAATCTAATAGATAATAATCAGCAAAATAAATTAAGTAACACTTTAATAAAAAATGTAGATGAGAAAAATACTAGAATAAAGGAGCCGATTAACCAAATTAAAAATATTAAACAAGAAGATGAAAAAATTGAAAAAAAAAATACTATTGAGATCAACAATTTTGAAGATTTAATTGAAATATGTCTTAAAAAAAAAGAGATGAAGCTTAAATATGAGTTAGAAAACAATGTAAACTTAGTATCTTTCTCAAATATGAATATCGAAATTTCTATTAATGATAAACTAAATAAGAATTTCATAAAAGATTTAACTGAAAAATTATATGACTGGACTAAAAACCGGTGGCTTATTTCTTTTTCAAAAGAAAAAGGTGAGATGAGTGAAAAAGAGAAAAAACATATTCTAAAAAAAAAAATTTTTGCAGAGTATAAAAGCTCAAGCGAATATAGAAATTTGTTAAAAGCACTCCCTGATATTGAATTAACTGATATTGAAAAAAAAGATGACTGATTTTAATAAAATTCTAGAAAAAGCTAAAGAGATTGAAAAAAAAATGAAAGAAAGTCAGGAGAATCTTAAAAAAATTGAAGTTGAAGGTATATCAGGAGGGGATGTAGTTAAAATTACTTTAAATGGTGAAGGGGAAATGACTAAAATTTTATTAAGTGATAAAGTGATGAAAGAAGATATAGAGATAATTCAAGATTTAATAATTGCTGCACATAATGATGCTAAAAACAAATTAAAATCTAAAACTTCTGAGGAAATATCCAAAGCCACTGGGGGATTGGGTGTGCCTGGATTTAAATGGCCTTTATAATTAAATGCAAAATCTCCCCGAAATAGAAAATTTAATTAAATTAATATCCAAATTACCAGGTCTTGGACCAAAGTCTGCAAAAAGAATAATTTTAAAAATGATTAATAATCGCCAAGAAATATTAAAGCCTTTAGCAAATAATTTAAGTCAGGTAATAAAAAATATTGAACGGTGTAAAATATGTGGAACATTAAAACCTAATACAATTAATTGCGAATATAATAACTGTAGTTTAGTAGAAAAAAAATATGATAAAATTTGTGTAGTCGAGAACATTTCAGATCAATGGGCAATAGAAAGTTCATCTATTTTTCAAGGTTATTATCATATTTTAGGTGGCACGATTTCTGATACCGATAACACCAATAATAGAGAAAATTTGCTAATTAATTCTTTAATTGAAAGAATAAAAAATGACAATATTGATGAAGTAATTTTAGCAACAAGTGCAACCGTTGAAGGGCAAACCACCGCTTTTTACATTCAGGATAGTTTAAAAAATACAAATGTAAAAATTTCAAAATTAGCCCAAGGTTTACCAGTTGGTGGAGAAATAGAAACTTCAGATGACGGAACGCTTATATCAGCCTTTAAAAATAGAAGAGATTTATAAATTTAAAATTAGCTTTTTTTAATCAACCTATTTAAATGCAGTAGAGGTTCGGTATAACCAGAAGGTTGTGACTTACCATGGAAAATCAATTCACATGCTGCCTTAAAAGATATTGATTTATCGTAATTTGGAGACATATTTTGATATTCTGGATCTCCTTCATTTTGTTTATCAACTATCTTTGCCATTTTTTTTAGAATTTCCAAAACTTGTCTATTTGAGCAAATACCATGATGTAGCCAGTTAGCTATATGTTGTGAAGATATTCTTAGTGTTGCTCTATCCTCCATCAATCCAACATTATTTATATCTGGAACTTTAGAGCACCCTATCCCTTGATCTACCCATCTAACAACATATCCTAATATTGTTTGAGCAGAGTTACATAACTCATTATTTATTTCTTCTTTGCTCCAATTAGGTCTATCTGCAATTGGTATAGTTAATAAATTATCAATGTAATTAATTTTATTTTCATTTAATTTTTTGTGCTTTTCAAAAATATTTAACTTATGGTAATGCATTGCATGTAAAGAGGCTGCAGTAGGAGATGGTACCCAAGCACAATTTGCACCAGCTTCTAGATGTGATATTTTTTGATCTATCATGTCTTTCATTTTATCTGGCATAGCCCACATACCTTTACCTATTTGAGCAACACCTGAAAATCCACATTTTAAACCAACATCAACATTGTTATCTTCATAAGCAGCTATCCACTTTGATTTTTTCATGTCACCTTTTTTTATCATTGGACCTGCTTCCATTGATGTATGCATTTCATCTCCGGTTCTGTCTAAAAAACCTGTGTTAATGAAAAAAACCCTGCTTTTTAATGTTCTGATACATTCTTTTAAGTTTACAGATGTTCTTCTCTCTTCATCCATAATACCGCATTTAATTGTATTCTTTTCAAGTTTTAATACTTCTTCAACTCTTGTGAATATTTTATCTGTAAAAGCAGTCTCTTCAGGTCCATGCATTTTCGGTTTTACAATATATATAGACCCAGTTCTTGAGTTACCTTTTCTTTTTAAATCATGAATTGCTGCAGCAGTTGTAATAAATGCATCCATGATACCTTCTGGGACTTCAGAACCATCTTCTAAAATAATTGCTGAATTAGTCATTAGATGACCAACATTCCTAATTAAAAGTAAGCTTCTACCATGTAATTTTTCTTTTTTATTATCTTTTGAAATATAACTTCTATCTGGATTAAGTTTTCTTTCTAAAGTTTTTCCATCTTTTTCGAAGACTGATTTTAGAGTTCCTTTCATCAAACCCAACCAATTTCTGTAACATAATATTTTATCTTCTGAGTCTACTGCAGCAACACTATCTTCGTTGTCACATATTGTAGATACTGCAGACTCTATAATTATGTCACTTATTCCCGCAGCATCTTGAACAGCGCTAAAAGCTTTAGGGTTAATTATTATCTCAATTTTTAAATTATTGTTTTCTAAAATTATTGTTGTTGGATTATTAGGCTCACCTCTGTATCCAATAAATTTATTTTTATCTACTAGCTCAAACTCTTTATCATCTTTTAAAATTTTCAAGTCACTTCCCTTTATTTTAAATCCATTTATATCTTTCCAATTAATTTCATTGATAGAGAAGTGGTCATTTAGAAATTCACGTGCATATCTTATTACTTCTTGTCCTCTTAGAGGATCATACTTTTGACTTCCAGTTTCTTCTGACTCAATTAAATCTGTTCCATATAAACTATCGTAAAGACTTACCCATCTAGCATTAGCAGCATTTAATGTATATCTAGAGTTCATTATAGGAACTACAAGTTGAGGACCTGCAATGCTTGAAATTTCACTATCAAGCTTTTTGGTATCTATTTTAAAATCATTCCCTTCTTCTTTTAAATATCCAATTTCTTTTAAAAAATTCTTATACTCTTGATGATTAAATTCTCCATTTCTGTTTTTTTTTAACCATAAATCAATTTCAGATTGAAGAGTTTCACGAACTTCTAATAACTTTTTATTGATTGGCGCAAGTTCATTAATACTTTTATCAAATCCATCCCAGAAATCTTTTTCGTTAACATCTAATCCTATAAGAAGTTCATTTTTTACAAAATCAGCCAAATTCTTAGAAACAGATAAAGTATTTATTTTAATAAATGAATCACTCATAATTTTTTAAATTTAGAAATCGTTGTATATGACAATCAATAAATTATGTCATTACTTTATTTAAAAAAATGTTATTTTTCATCCGAAAAGAATATAATTTTTGTAATTTGATCATTTTATCGCCAAAAAATTATATATAATAAAGCAATGAAAAATTATTTAAATTTTGAGACTGATATAAAAAACTTAGAAACAGAATTAGATAAATTAAAAGATCCTTATAATCAAGACGGCATTTCAGAAGTTGATACAACTAAAATAACGGATTTACAAAATGAAATAGATAAAAAACTTAACGATGTATATTCAAATCTAGATGCGTGGCAGACAACATTGGTTGCAAGACACGAGGATAGACCTAAATCAAAATTTTTTATTGATAATTTATTTGATGAATTTATTTCACTTTCTGGGGATAGATTTTATGGAGAGGATAAGTCTGTGATATGTGGTTTTGGTAAATTTAATTCTAAGTCAGTTTTAGTAATAGGACAGGAAAAGGGTGAAAATTTAGATACAAGGATTGAGAGAAATTTTGGAATGATGAGGCCAGAAGGTTACAGAAAAACAATAAGGTTAATGAATTTAGCTAATAAATTCAAAATACCAATTATTAATTTTGTTGATACTCCAGGTGCTTACCCTGGAGTTGGTGCTGAAGAAAGAGGACAAGCGGAAGCAATTGCAAAGTCTATTGAATGTTCTATGCAACTGACTGTTCCAACTTTATCTATAATTATAGGCGAAGGGGGCTCTGGTGGTGCTATTGCATTAGCTTCTTCAAGTAAAGTATTGATGTTAGAGAATGCAATATATTCAGTAATATCTCCAGAGGGATGTGCAACCATACTTTGGCGAGATCCAACAAAGACTTTAGAAGCTGCTAAAGCAATGAAACTTTCAGCGAAAGATCTTTTAAAACTAGAAATTATAGATGAGATAATACCCGAACCTTTGGGTGGTGCGCATCGAGATAAAGATCTTATTTTAGATAATGTACGTAATGCTATTGATAGAAACTTAAGTAAATTTCTAACGTTAAATGAGGAAGAAATATTAAATCAAAGAAAGAATAAGTTTTTAGATATTGGAAGGAATAAAGGTTTCACCACTAATGCAACGCATCAAGATAAACTTACTATTAAAAATAATATCTTTCAATATTTGATTTTAAAAATTAAATCTAATAAAAAATTATTTATTTCAACTACATCAATTCTTCTATTATTAATTTTATTAACAGTGATTTTTTAATTTATAAGGCACCGCAGCAGTGTTTATATTTTTTCCCAGATCCACACGGGCAAGGTTCATTTCTTCCAATTTTACTTTTTGCAATTGATTTTAAATTTTCTTTCACTTTGTTTTGAGAATTATCTTCCTCTTCTTTTTGTATTATTTTTAAATTTAAAAGCATTGTGACAAGATCAGTTTTTAATTTTCCCAGTAAATTTTCAAATAATAGAAAAGCTTCTTTTTTGTACTCCACTAAAGGATCTCTTTGCCCATAAGATCTTAAACCAATTACTTGTCTTAATTGCTCTAGGTATTGAATATGTGATTTCCAATTTTGATCTATAATTTGTACCAATATTCTTTTTTCAATTTCTCTTCCTTGTTCAATGCCTAATAAATTATTTCTTTCATCTCTGTTATTTATAAATTTATCCTTTATTTTTTTTTCCATTGATTTTAGATCTGAGTTTAAAATTTCACCCAACTCATCATCAGTTATTGATTTACCTAAAGTCTGCTTTAAAGCTTTTGGAAATTCTTTAGAATTAGGAGATTTTTCATGTAATATTTTTTGTCTTTTTAAATTTTCTAAAACTTCTTCTAGGAAAATATCTGAATAATTCTCATCTTCTTTACCATCTATTACATTTTTGCGTTGTTCAAAAATTACATGTCTTTGGTCATTAAGAACATTATCAAATTTAATAAGCGTTTTTCTTATATCAAAGTTTCTTGCTTCAACTTTTTGTTGGGCTCTTTCAATCGCTTTATTTATCCAAGGATGATCAATGCTTTCACCATCTTTAAGACCAAGCTTTTCTAGCATTGAATTCATGGTTTCTGAGCCAAACAATCTCATCAAGTCATCTTCTAAACTTACAAAAAATATTGAACTTCCTTCATCCCCCTGTCTTCCAGATCGTCCTCTTGCTTGATTGTCAACCCTTCTACTTTCCATTCTTTCTGTTCCAATAACAAATAATCCCCCCCTTTTTTTTACATCCTCTTTTTCAGATTGATCTTGTCCACCTAACTTAATATCAACACCTCTTCCCGATATACTTGTTGTAATAATAACTGAATTTGTTTTGCCAGCATTTGCAATAATTTCTGCTTCTTTCTCATGGTTTTTAGCATTTAAAACAATATGTTTAATTTTCTCTTTTTCTAACAAATTCGAGTAATGCTCAGATTTATTTATGCTAGATGTGAAAACCAACAGTGGTTGTCCAATTTCATTACATTCTTTTATTTTTTGAATGATTGCATTGTCTTTTTCTAAACCTGTTCTAAAGATTTGGTCATTAAGATCGTTTCTTATCATTTCTTTATTGGTAGGTATCTGTAAAACAGGCAAGTTATAAATTTCAAAAAATTCTGCAGACTCTGTTTGTGCCGTTCCTGTACAACCTGCCAGTTTACCGTACAATTTAAAAAAATTTTGATAGGTTATTGATGCCAGTGTTTGATTTTCAGCTTTAACTTCTATTTTTTCTTTAGCCTCTAAACTCTGATGAAGTCCATCACCAAATCTTCTACCTGGCAGTTGCCTACCTGTTTGCTCGTCAATTATAATTATTTCGTTATCTTTAACTATATAATCTCGTCCATTCTCAAATAAATAATTTGCCCTTAATGCCTGGTTTACATGATGAACTAAATGTAAATTTTCTGGGTCATAAAAATTGTTATTTTTTAAAATGCCGGCATCAGAAAAAATTTTTTCAACATTATCTATTCCCTCGTTTGTTAAGAGTATATTTTTTTCTTTTTCATCTAAGTCAAAGTCTGTTTGTTTCAAATTTTTAATTAATTTATCTACAGCAATATATTGCATAGTTTTATCCTCTGCTGCTCCAGAAATAACCAAAGGAGTTCTTGCCTCATCTATTAAACAAGAGTCAATCTCATCAACTATCGCGAAGTTATGCTTCCTCAAGACCATCTCATTTTTTGAATATTTCATGTTATCTCTCAAAAAATCAAAGCCTAATTCACTATTAGTGGCATAAGTTATATCTTTATTATAATTTTCCTTGCGTTCCTCATCTGACTGGTTTGAGTTTATATATCCACAGCTCAAACCCAAAAAATTGTAAATTTTACCCATATTTATACTATCTCTTTTTGCGAGGTAATCATTTACAGTAACTATATGAACACCTTTTTTTTCTAATGCGTTAAGGTATGCGGCAAGAACTATAGTAAGTGTTTTGCCTTCACCCGTTTTCATCTCTGCAATCTTATTCTCATGTAACGCAATACCTCCAATAAGCTGGACATCAAAGTGTCTTTCATTGTTAATTCTTTTTGAAGCTTCTCTTACCAATGCGAATGCCTCTGGTAATAAATCGTTTAATTTTTCTCCTTCTTTTAATCTAGAGATAAATTCATTTGTTCTTAAAGGAAATTCATTATCCTCAAATTTACTAACCTTACTTTCTTTAAGATTAATCTCTTCTACAATTTTTTGAATTCTGTCTAATTCCTTTTGATTGCCACTTTTTATAAATTTACTAATAATGTTTAAAGGATTAAGCATATTTTTGATGTTTTAATAGTTATAAATTATATAGTTATTTATTTAAAAAATTAAATAGCATGGATTTTGGTATAAACAACTTTTTTGATAAGAAACACAAGGACTCTAAAATAGGACATTTTCAAGATCTTGAACATATTGATGGATTATCTATCTCAACAATTAGCTGTGGTCTTTATAACAAAAAAAGAGACGACTTGGTTTTATTTTATTTTAGGGATGGAGCAAGTTATGCAAATGTATATACAAAATCTAGTTTAGTATCTGAAAATATAAAATGGAATAAAAAAATAAAAGATAAAAAAATTTATGGCATTTTAATCAATACAAGAAACGCAAATGCCTTAACAGGAAATGATGGCTATAACTCTCTTAAAAAAATTTCCTTAAATTTGTCAAAATTATTAACATCAAAACAAATAGAAGATGAGGAAAAGCCAAGAGAAATTAAACCAAACCAATTACTATTTGCTTGCACAGGCACTATAGGGGAAAAATTCCCTGAAAATGAAATTTTAAGTAACACTAAAAACTTAGTTGATAAAATAAAATACAATCAAAACAAATTAATTTGGATCAAAGCAGCTCTTGGGATTATGACAACAGACACTAAACCAAAATTATCAATGGCAGAGTGTAAGATAGCTGGTTCCGATGTAAAAATATATGGAGTTGCAAAAGGATCAGGAATGATCTTTCCAAATATGGCAACAACTTTAGGATTTATTTTCACTGATGCCAATATTTCTTCATCAATTTTGAAACAGATACTTAATCTAAATATTAAGACTACTTTTAATGCTATAACATGTGATGGGGATACTAGTACGAATGACATGGTTTCAATATTTTCAACAGGCAAAGCAAACAACAAAGAGATAAAAAGTTTTAAAGATCCAAAATTAAAGCAATTCATTAGTAGCGTTCATCAGGTCATGTTAAACTTAGCAAAAAGAGTTGCGAGTGATGGAGAGGGAGCAACAAAATTTGTTACCATTAAATGCATTAATAGCAAAACTGAAAAGGATGCGAAAAATATTTGTTTCTCAATAGCTAACTCACCATTAGTTAAAACAGCAATATTTGGAGAAGATCCTAATTGGGGTAGAATTGCGATGGCAATCGGAAAAAGTGGTGTGAATGTTAAACAAGAAAAATTATCTATATTAATGGGATCTAATATGATCCTTAAAGATGGAAAATTAGATAAAAATTATAACGAAAATATCCTTAGTGATTA